>SOEU01000025.1 GCA_021646415.1 Candidatus Brocadia sp. | reverse complement strand
CTCGTTGTGGGCAAAATCGTTTGCTTGCCATTATTCCTTTGAATTCAAATAGTTATACTTATTGTGGCAGTTCATAAAACGTCACGTATTTAGTATTTTTTAGTTCCCGTGATAATCCCTGTTAAATGAAAAAGTGACGGATGGAATAGCTATAACAATAGGCAATTTTGAGGAAATTGCAAAAACTAACAAACCATTATCAGAAAAAATAAAGGAGTTTATTGTACAATCGAGGGATAAATTTCCATCTGAAAAACTTGGTAATATACCTCTTGCCGTATATATTCTCGCATGTATAAAACATAAATCTCCTCTTCCATCTGAATTTTGGCGTGGAATTATTTTTAAAAATAAATCTAGTGAAAATGCTAATGATATCTCTGCTGGTTCTAAAATCCTATAGCAACAATCAAAGGATTGAAGTACTTAATAATAAGGAGTGTAGCTACATTTTATCTAGAGGAATGGAGGATAAGTAATGAATAAAAAAGATAAAAAATCTTCTTCCAAGAATATCGATTCAATCGCATTTCAATTACCACAACCATGCATAGCAAAGTATTTGGTTATTGTTGTTGATAGAGGCATGACAACTGAAGTAAACCATTTTACTTCTTTGAAAGAAGCCAAGAGGGCCTTTGAGGAAATAGCCCATGATTACGGCTATGAGCCAGAAGGGATAAATGGGTCTGACAAATACGATGTCTCTATATGGAAGTGGACTGAAGAGAGATACGAGAAGGTTGAATTTCTCTGAGACGTTTAGATTCATAAGATAGTTTATACGGTGGTGAATGAGTGCGGAGAATTGGGGAAAATTATGAATACAAAATATTGAAGGGTACTATAAATGACGACATATGCAAAATTCGATGTGGAAAAAATGTCAGACAAAGAAATTATCGATACTTTTAACAAGATGGGAATACACATAAATCTTGACGAATTTAAAGACATCGCAGTCCAGGAACGGTCGCCAAATAAAATGGCAAATATATGGGCTGAGCAAACATATAATTTCTTTCACGATGCCTTTTGCGAACTATGGAAACGACATCTCCATCATGTAAAAAATCCTGAAATCCTTGCAAGATGTATGGAGAATATTGCTAATGTGTATTCAAACAACAAGGATAAATTCAACCGCACGCTACTCCTGGATATTTATGAAAAAATAAAAATGCTGTATCAGGAGCTTCTTGATGAAAACGGGAATCCAAATACTTCCCTTTATCGTGAAATGGAAGAAATTACTTATTACGGCAATGATTATTTATCCGATATTATGTTTGATTTTTCCCACCATGGACTGGTGGATGAAGCTGTGAATATTGGACGATGGTTCGCTCCGTTTTCACTCTATCCAGAAAACTTTTTAAAGGATATAGGGTATATACTGGCACAGGCCGGGAGAAAAGAAGAGGCTACCAGACAAGTAAAGGAGAATATACAAAAATATCCTGACAAAAAATGGGTGGTTATTAATGCCGGTGATGCTATGAGACTACTTAAAGAATGGAATACGGCAGAGGAATATTATCTAAAAGCTTACGGAATGCTTACCGGCAAAAATGATAAATTGGATGCCATTCAACGATTGATTGACCTTTATCGTGAAATGGGAATGGAAGAAAATGCACTTAAATATGAGGATGAATATGCAGAACTTACAGATCCATCAAAAAAACCAATCCGGGCAGATGAAAAGATAGGCAGGAATGTGTCATGCCCCTGTGGCAGTGGAAAGAAATACAAGAAGTGCTGTATGAATAAAACTTAAATTCCAGATTTACGATTTTGGATTTATGTTTTTTTCAATCTAAAATCGTAATTCGTAAATTCTGCCAAATTAATACAAAATGAGTGTAAGGTACTTGATACCAGAAACTGTTGAAAAAATGCAAACATACAATATTTATAAACTCCTCAAAGAAGAACTGAAGAATGGCTCAAACGACCTTGTGACAAGGACGTCTGGTCACATAATCAGAGAACGTATTGAGAAGGACATTTCCAAAGAAGAGGATGGAACTGTCATTGCCATTGATTTTTCAAAGATTGGAATCATTGATTATTCATGCGCCGACGAGATCGTGGCGAAACTCGTGTCCAGACTTCTTGGAGGTGAATATGGAGACAAATATATTACCTTAGTTGGACTCAATGAAAATCAGAAGGAAAATATAGAGGTTGCCCTTGAGAGGAAAGACCTCGCCGTTATGGCAGAGATGCGGGATAGGAAAAAAATCCTTATGGGAAGTTTGAATACCTATCTTAAAGAGACATTAAATCTCATCCTCAAAAGGGGGAAAATTACTGCTAAGGAGCTTTCGGAACTTATGAAACTTGAGGCCAATACAAGCGGTACAAGACTATTGAACCTCCATAAGAAACGGCTTGTAAAGAGGGCAGATGGAATTGTAAGCGGCGGCAAGGTGTGGATGTATGAAAAGATATAGTCCCAAAAACTTCTTTTATTTGTAAGTTTTTGTTTATGAAAAACTGCTAAGTCCAAAGCACGAAGTCCGAAATTTGAAACAATTTCAAAATTACCAATTCAAATGTTCCAAATATTGAGAGGAACTTCAGTTCTGGTATGGAAACTTATTTCGGAGAGATTAAGTTTTGCTGCCACCGTGGAGAAAGTGCCGGACATTGGGCTAATGCCTGTGCTGCCGTAATATCAGTTCTGCGATTGCGCATGATTGCGTATGCCGTGGCAACGGTCCATTGCGGGAAAGGCCGCTCTCTAAGGACGAAGGTGTTTCCGGCTTCCACGTATCCCTCCTGCAAGACACGAAAATACCAGCCAGTCTTTCCTGTCCGTTTCATATGCATAACCAGATCCCTGACACCCCACCTCTGTTCTATTTTCCAGCAGGGTTGCCGGGGTTGTGAAACCTGCACAAGGGCATCACCGACTCTAAACACATCGCCGATGCAAACCTCGTCTTCGGGTAAATCGCAGGTCGTAAAATTTTCACCGAAGGCACCGTACGACATATCCTGTATATTGAATTCCTGCTTCCAGTAAGAGTAATGCTCGGATGGATACACATTAACCGCCTTGTGTGAACCGCCGTGGACTGATAAGTCTGCCTGTGCGTCTCCGGCAAGGTTGAGTTTGTCCAGCCATACAGAACCGCAAACTGCCGTCTTGAAGATGCCTGTCGTCCAGGATTTTTTAGTCGATTCGGTTGTCCCGGTTCCACTGAGCGTTTTGGGAAGGCCAACCTGAATTGAGAGGATTCTTGCTTCTTTCATAAATATGCAGATGCCAGGTTACGAATTATAGGCCTAACTCCGAAGGCACGTTTGATTGTCAGAAAATGTATTTCTTGTATTTGCCGAAAAATTACCCTATTAATAACACCAAACAACGATAAAATCAAAATGAAAGATGAATAAACGATCTAAAATTTTGGTCTGTCTCGATATTTTATCTGATTATCGTGTATAGTGAGACAAAATACTTGTTTTTTGAGATAAAAGCAGTATGCTTTAATCATTAAAAGTTTTTATCGCAGAAACATCATTTAAAATTAAAAGGAGTTGTGAAATGAAAAGATTTTCGATGTTGTTTACCTTTGTTTTGGCTTTGGCGACCGCAGTTTCAGTACAGGGTATTTATGCCAGTCCCAAGAAGTTATACAAAACACCGCCAGAGCAAGTATACATGAAAGAAAAACAAGACGCGCCCGTTCCTCAGGAAGTGTCTTCTCTCTCTGGTAAAGTTGTAGAAACCATGAATAGCGGCGGTTACACCTATCTCTGCATTGAGAAGGACGGGAAAAAGACCTGGGCGGCCGTGCTGGAAACGAAAGTGACTGTTGGACAGGAGATTGCTCTCCAGCCGGGTTATGAAATGGTCAATTTCACGAGCAAGACCCTGAACCGGACATTTGATAAGATCATTTTTTCGACTGGTCCCGCTTCGACGGGTGGTGCGGTTGAGACAAAAAGTTTTCATGGTAAAGCGGTCAGCAAAGACACAGAGGCTTCTTCCGGTGAGAAAATACAGGTAGATAAGGCTCACGGTCCTGATGCTTATACGGTAGCCGAACTCTATGAAAAAAAGGCCGAACTTGACAACAAAAATGTCGCGGTCAAAGGTAAGGTTGTTAAAGTCTCATCTGGCATCATGGGAAAGAACTGGCTACACATCCAGGATGGAACTGGAAATCAGAATGATGGTAGTAATGACCTTGTTGTGACTTCAAAAGACCTTGCCGCTGTTGGAGATATTGTCACCGTGAACGGTACTTTGTATAAAGACAAGGATTTTGGGAGCGGTTACAAATACGATGTAATTGTAGAACAGGCAAGTATTAAAAAATAATAAAAAACAACGTCCCGGAAATTCAAGGTTGTTGCAAAGTCACTGAGGCACGAAGATTTTTCTTTGTGCCTTGGTGTCTTTGTGGCGCAAAAAGTTGCCGAAGGTAATGTAATTCTGAATAATTACTTCAAACCCATACCCCTGGTATGAATTGATCACAATTTTTGCATTTATTATCTTTAAGTCGGTTTTCCAATATAGAGAAACCAGCCCGTTTGATAAGGATATCCCGGCAGTGTGGACAGTAGGTGTTTTCCCCTTCGTGTCCTGGCACATTGCCCACGTAGGGGAAGTGAAGACCCGTATCGATGGCAATTTTTCTCGCCCTTTCCAGTGTCTTCACCGGTGTTGGCGGTAGATTCTTAATCTTGTAAGTTGGATGAAAGCGGGTAAAATGGACAGGTACATCTGGTCCAAGATTCTCCTTAACCCAGACACACATTTCCTTCATTTCCTTTTCACTATCATTGAGTGTTGGTATTACAAGCATAACAATCTCAAACCATATACCAATCTTCTTCAACGTCACCAAGGTATTTAAAACGGGTTTCAACTCACCGGTGCAGGTCTCCTGGTAAAATTTTTCAGTAAAACCTTTCAAGTCAATCTTCACTGCACCCAGGTGACGGCACAACTCTGTTAAAGGTTTTTCCTGAATGTAACCGTTTGATATCATTACGCTTTTCAAGCCGTGCTCATTGCCTAATCGGGCCGTATCATACATGTATTCGTAAAAGACCACGGGTTCTGAATAGGTGAAGGCGATCGTTTTGCTGCCATTCATACCAGCGTCTTTTACCACATCCTCGGGCGTTAGTTTAATGCTTTCTATCTGCTCGGGCCGATATTGAGAGATCTGCCAGTTCTGGCAGAATTTGCACTCAACGTTACATCCCGCTGTCGCCAGAGAATAAGCCTTTGTACCAGGTAAATAGTGGAACAGGGGTTTCTTTTCGATGGGGTCCACATTCAGGGCGCAGACACGTGAATGCACCAGGGTGTAGTACGTACCGCCGCGATTTTCCCGTACACCACAGTAGCCACGTTCCATATCAGCAATGGTGCATTTCCGGGGACAAAGTTCACATTCCACCCTGAGATCTTCCAGTTTCTTGTAATGCATGGCTGCCTTTACCGGGAACCCCTGGTTTATGTCTTTAAGCGCTTCAGGGGTATAGACATCCTCCGCCCATGCTTCCAGGGTATTCCCAAGACAGAGACTACATGCCCCCAATACCCCTGCCTTTAATAACAACCTTCTGGTAATCATAAAACACCTTAAACAAAGAGATAGATCCTGACTTCACAGGAATAAACAATGGTAAAAAAACACTCATATTTAAAATTATAGTGTCATTTTATCAGCAAGTCAAGAAATGCAGGATACAAATTCTTTATGTATGAGTTTAGGATTTTGAAAAAATTTCCCGAGTTTTGTTGAAAACCTTATTTGATTTGTGTATATATATCGTATTAAAAATCCACCCCCCTTCAGCAAGGATGCTGTTGCTTCAAAATATTTGTTGAGAAAGCACGTATGGAACCGATTAGGCGATTAAAGATCAATTTCGAGAAGGAAATCATTTCCACGATTCAAATTTACTTAATGAATATCCTGAATACCAACGACGTTGTGTACGATGTGGAGGGAGAAGTGATTAATGAAGTCAATGCCTCGGCGTACTGCAAGACACTGCGGTATGTCAGTGAACGAAAAGATTTATGCCTTTCCTATAGCAGGGAACTGGCGAAAAGCGCTATCCATTTCAGGAAATCATTTGAAGAGGAATGCCCGGGCGGTTTGACGCTGCTTTCAATGCCGATATGCCTTGACGAAAATACGGTGATTGGTGCGCATTGTGTGACGATCTCCAATCCATTTCGTTCGAAGTTCAGCGTTTACGATATTGCCGCACAGTTTCATATCGATGCCCGTATACTATGGGATGCCGTGAAAAAAACACCACCTATACCAAAACCAATTCTGAAAATTGCACGGGAGCAGGTCGTTTTATCAACAGAACTGATGTCAAAGATTCTTGGTCGCATTCATACTTTAAAACAGAGCGAAGCAACAATGTTAAAAAAATACCGCGATATTGAGGAACTTTTTAAGAGACAGAAAAGTGAATAAGTAGGTAATTTTGTTTCATTTATAGCTTGCAATTTCAATGAGAAATGCTAAACTTTTGGCAGTTTGCTCAATGTTCTTCTATGACATAAATTCTTGTTCATGACATAACAATAAAATCTCTAGCGTTTGTGCCGATTACAAGACCTACCTTTAAATAGGAGGATGTACGGAATGAGAAGTATTGCATTGCTTAACCAGAAGGGAGGCGTTGGAAAAACCACTACAACCGCAAACTTGGGTGCATGTCTTGCAATGCTGGGCAAAAAGGTATTGGTCATTGATATGGATCCGCAAGCCAACCTGAGTGTTCATCTCGGAATTGATATTCACAATTTGAAGTATTCCGTGTATAATCTCATTAAAGGAGAGTGTCCACCAGAAGACGTGGTTTTAAACACCAGTATTCAGGGTCTGGATATTATCCCTGCTAATATAGAACTCGCCGGAGCAGAGATTGAGCTGGTGGGCGTTGTGGGGAGAGAGACGGTACTAAAGGAATATTTAGGGCAGATACTTGACAAGTACGATTATATTCTCGTTGATTGCCCGCCTTCCCTTGGTTTGTTAACCCTCAATGTCCTGACGTTTGTCCATGAGTTATTTATCCCCTTACAAACCGAATTTTTTGCGTTGCAGGGAGTAAGTAAATTATTAGAGACATATGAAGTTGTCCGGAAAAGATTGAATCACGATTTGGAAATTACGGGAATCATTTTTTGCATGTATACCAGCCGTACCCGCCTTTGCAATGAGGTTATTGGAAAGATTAAGGAATATCCCCCGCTTGGGGATAAGGCCTTCAACACGATCATTCGAAAGAATGTAAAACTCTCAGAATCGCCCAGTCACGGCAAGCCGGTTGTTTCTTATGCGCCGGATTCGCATGGTTCTGAGGATTATATGGCGCTTGCAAAGGAAGTAGTGCAGCAGGAAAATAGCAGAAAATAGAGATTTCTGTTACATTTTAGACCGCTTTTATAAACCTATTTGGGAGAGAATAATGGGAAAAAATAGTGTGCTTGGACATGATCCATTGGGTTGGATGAAGATCACAAAAGAGAATAAAAAATCTTTTCCAACAGTGGATGTGGATGCAACAATTCAAAATACCGGGAGCAGTGATCACCAAACGGGTTCCCCTGAAATGCTTCCTCAGCAGATACCTGTTCCGATGAATAAACAGGATGATAGGAATCCTGACGTTTCAAAGGTATCGCAGCCTCACGGCAAAAACGATAGTATAAAAACCGACAATATAACGGATAATACCACAACACCTAAGCCCAGAGTCGTAATTGGACGTTTGTATGAGAAGCCATCTACGGAAAAGGCAACGTCAGCGCAGCATAACGAAGGTACATTTCTGAAATCTAAACCTTATATCGAAACGTCATTTCCTGCATCCAGAACTATGCAACCGGCGAAGAGAAACGAACCCGAAATAAAGCGTATATCCCGCCCTGTTTCTGCAGACCGCTTTTCTACTTATATCATTATTACCTATACAGCACTTTTGCTTATTCTGGGATATTTTGTGTACAACGACCTCTCAAAACGGACGAGCAGGATTGAGGCACGACTTTTTGCCATAGAAAAGGCTTTGCATCTGAAGTAGTAGCAGTGGTGTGAAGGACTTATTGATGATCAGAAGTTGAAAAGATGGAAAAAATGAAAGGGTTTGAATTTTTCCAACCTCTCAAATTTTTCAAAAACGCTACTCTTTTATGGTTTCAAAACGTTTTGTCACCGGTCCGGGGCAATGTCTCGCCAGTATTTTATCGTGGCATGTTCCCCGCGAAATATCTTTATCTGACCACTATCGAGCTTCAGCATTAAACCGCCGTTATTGGAAATATCAATAACCTTACCTGTGTACTCCGTGTCACCCTCAGTAATGGTTAACTTTTCTCCTACCGTGACACAAAGTTCCTTCCACCGATCTGCAATGTACCGAAAGTGTTCATCCCTTAATATCGAATACCACTTGTCGATATCCTGAAGCAATGCCCTTGCAAGTAGTGTACGATCTATCAATCCTTTGTTTTCTATGGCAAGTGATGTTGCAGGAAGACGTGTTTGTTTCGGTAATTCTTTTTCAGTGATATTGACATTAAGACCAATTCCAATCAAAAATAGCGATTGCTTTTTGAATCCCCTTTCTAGCTCTACCAATACACCACCTATCTTTTTTCCGGCAATCAGGATGTCGTTGGGCCATTTAATTTCCGCAGGCAGTTGGAGGGTTTCGCGGATTGTTTCTGTAATCGAAATGGCTATGGTACCCGTTAATAAGCATAGGTGGTCGTGTTGTATATTGTGTGCGAGCAATAGAGTAAAAAGCAGCCCCTTATATTTGGGGCAACACCAGGAATGACCAGAGCGTCCTCTTCCACGAGTTTGTTCTTCAGTAAAAATTACAGTACCGTTTTTAAAACCCGTGCGTGCAATTTTTTTGGCAATATCCATTGTCGAAGTTGTCCGCTCGTAAGTAACTACCGAACTTCCAACGACTTTCGTCCTTAATCCCGTAATAATTTCTTCCGGAATTAAACGGTCTTGCACACTTGGCAATATGACGCCATGTCTTGATTGTTTGTGTAAATTATGCAGGGGATTATTTTTTATATTTGTTTGGCGCATTTATATTTTCAGAAGAAATTGAATTTTTCTTTGCAATAATTTTTGATTTCAGAATATATGTCATAAGCAGTTTAAAGTCAATATGAAAAGATAAAAAACCAGCTCGATTTTTAACTAATTTAAAGAATCAATAACCTTCTGCCATACTGACAGATGCTATTTGTATCGGAATTTTTCCGCTGTCACAATGACATTTTTAACGCAAATCTCGCATAGTACAGTTTTTGTTTAGCTAACTATAAAGGTATTTGTTATAACGACTTAATGTGTATTGGTGTGTAAAATACAATTTAGGGCATCGGGTTTGCTAGTTGCTGTTAATCGATAGATTTTTTGACATTACATTTATTTATTTTATTCTCAAAAATATTCAACGGATTGAAAGGAGGTACTCAATGGCGAAGCAACTAACCTTTAATGAGGAGGCAAGGGCTGCTATTGCCCGGGGCGTTATAAAACTTGCCAGGGCGGTCAAGGTTACCCTTGGACCCAGGGGAAGAAATGCCGTGTTGGATAAAGGATACGGAAGTCCAACAGTAACCAAGGATGGTGTATCTGTGGCTGAGGAGATTGAATTAAAAGACCCGTATGAAAATACAGGGGCCAGGCTGGTACGGGAAGCCGCTTCCAAGACCAGTGATGTTGCGGGTGATGGTACGACCACAGCAACGGTCCTTACTGAAGCGATATTCCTGGAAGGGTTGAAGTGTGTGACGTCCGGAGCAGACCCCATGGCGCTCAACAGGGGAATGCACAAGGCGCTGGATACGGTTGTGGAAAAATTAAAAGAAATGAGTAAAAAAATCAAGAACCAGGCTGAAATTGCAAGTATTGGTTCTATTGCAGCGAACAATGATTCAGAAATTGGGAAGATGATTGCGGATGCGATGGAGAAGGTAGGAAAGGACGGCGTCATTACCGTAGAAGAAGGAAAAGGCCTCGAAACCAGTGTGGATGTGGTAGAAGGTATGCAATTTGACCGTGGCTATCTCTCCCCCCACTTTGTTACTAATCCCGATTCCATGGAGGTTGAATTTAAAGACCCATATATCTTGATTTACGAAGAAAAGATATCTGCCATTAAAGGACTGGTTCCGCTACTGGAAAAAATAGCAAAGACCGGAAAACCTCTCGTGATTATTGCTGAAGATGTGGAGGGTGAGGCATTGGCAACGCTGGTTGTCAATAAGCTTCGAGGTACGATAAGCTGTGCGGCGGTAAAGGCCCCTGGATATGGTGATCGCAGAAAGGCTATGCTGGAAGACATTGCTATTCTTACCGACGGGAAGGCGATATTTAAAGATCTGGGTATTCAGATGGAAAGTATAGATATCCGTGACCTGGGACGGGCAAAGAAGGTTACCATTGATTCGGATAATACAACTATCATTCAGGGTGCTGGGAGTACTGATGCCATCTCCGGGCGAATTAAACAAATCCGGAATGAAATTGATGCAACGACGTCTGATTATGATCGGGAAAAGTTGCAGGAGCGTCTTGCGAAACTTGCGGGAGGCGTCGCCCAGATATTTGTTGGAGCGGCCACAGAGAGCGAGATGAAGGAAAAGAAAGCCAGGGTGGAAGATGCACTGCACGCCACAAGGGCTGCGGTTGAAGAAGGTATCTTACCTGGCGGCGGTGTCGCGTTGTTGAGGGCCGCGGAAGCCTTGAGCGACCTCAAACTTAAGGGTGACGAGGCTATGGGCGTCGATATTGTGAAAAATGCCCTATCTGCACCGGCAAAGCAGATCTTTAAGAATGCGGGACTGGAGGGGGCTGTGGTTGTCCGAAAGATACTGGAATCCAAGGACAAGGCGTTTGGCTATGACGCAGAGAAGGAAACGTACTGCAACCTGATTGATGCGGGTGTTATAGACCCGACGAAGGTAGCACGAAGCGCATTGCAAAATGCCGTAAGTATCGCAGGTATTCTATTGACGACGGAATGTATCATTACCGACATCCCTAAGAAAGAAGAAAAGATGCCTATGCCGGGAGGTGGCATGGGCGGCATGGGTGGCATGGGCGGTATGGGTGGTATGGGTGGTATGGGAATGTAATTCAATTGATGAAGAGTTAAGTATAATTTTGAGCAACTTTACATATTTTGACTGTTTATTTTTCACAAGGAGGTAAATAGAGAAAATGATCAGACCATTAGATGATAGGGTGGTTATTGAACCTATGGAAGCTGAAGAAAAGACACCGGGTGGAATTGTTTTGCCTGATACAGCAAAGGAAAAGCCCATGAAAGGAAAGGTTATCGCTGTGGGCGAGGGAAAGATGCTGGAGAGCGGGAAAAGGGCAGAGCTTTTAGTAAAAAAGGGCGATAAAGTCCTTTATGGAAAGTATGCAGGTACCGAGGTTACTCTCGACGGTAAAGAATATCTGGTTATGAGAGAAAGTGACATTTTGGCCAAGATTGAGTAACAGGGTCAGGCTTTATATTTTTTAATGGTTAAAATTTTTTGGAGGTTATAAAAATGGCAGCAAAACAGTTACTTTATGATGAAGATGCCAGAAAGTTGCTCCAAAAAGGGATTAAGCAGCTCGCCGATACCGTTCGGGTAACCATGGGCCCTACGGGAAGAAACGTGATCCTCGAAAAAGGGTTTGGTTCACCTTCGATTACGAAAGACGGTGTAACGGTGGCTAAGGAAATTGAACTAAAAAATCCCTTTGAAAATATGGGTGCAAAGATGGTTTGTGAGGTTGCATCAAAAACCAGCGATGTTGCCGGAGATGGTACCACCACAGCTACCATTTTTGCCGAAGCTATCTTTAACGAAGGTTTGAAAAATGTGGTAGCTGGTGCAAATCCAATGGCGATTAAAAGAGGTATCGATAAGGCTGTAGAGGTTGTGGTTGCAGAACTGAAGAAGTTAAGCAAGCCGGTAAAGGGACGTGCTGAAATTGCTCAGGTGGGAACGATTTCCGCTAATAACGATGCCTCGATCGGAAACCTGCTGGCCGACGCTATGGAAAAGGTTGGCAAAGATGGGGTAATTACTGTAGAGGAAGCGAAAGGAATTGAGACTACCCTAACGGTTGTAGAAGGTATGCAATTCGATAAAGGGTATCTTTCTCCATACTTTATTACCGATGCACAGAATATGGAAGTTGTCCTCGAGGACGCCTATATATTGATTCACGAGAAGAAGATATCCAGCATGAAAGATCTCCTTCCCTTGCTGGAAAAGATTGCCACCAGTGGGAAACCCTTGTTGATTATTTCGGAGGATGTGGAAGGTGAAGCACTGGCGACCCTGGTAGTAAATAAACTTCGCGGCGTATTGAGTTGCGCAGCCGTGAAAGCCCCGGGCTTCGGAGATCGGCGGAAGGCAATGTTGGAGGATATTGCCATATTAACGAAAGGACGCGCGATTACTGAGGATTTAGGCTTAAAGCTGGAAAGCATAGGAATTGAAGACCTTGGTCGTGCAAAACGGATTACCATTGATAAGGATAATACAACGATTATTGAGGGTGCTGGAAAGAAAGCTGACATACAGGCAAGAATCACTCAAATCAAAAATCAGATCGAACAGACAACCTCCAATTACGATAAAGAGAAACTAAGCGAGAGGCTCGCAAAATTGGCGGGTGGAGTGGCTGTTATCCATGTAGGCGCTGCTACTGAGGCTGAGATGAATGAAAAGAAGGCGCGCGTGGAAGATGCCCTGCATGCGACCCGCGCCGCGGTTGAAGAAGGCATTGTCCCTGGAGGCGGTGTAGCCTTTATCAGGACAATACCGGCTCTCGACGAAGCACGGAAAAAATTAAAAGGCGATGAAAAAGTTGGTGTAGACATCATTGCAAAGGTGCTCGAATCACCTTTACGTCAAATTGCTTCAAACACAGGCGTCGATGGCTCGGTGGTCGTTGAAGAAGTAAAAGAACTGTCGACCAATATGGGATACGATGCCAATACGGGAAATTACATGGATATGTTTGACGCAGGGATTGTGGATCCGGCAAAGGTATCGCGGGTTGCCTTACAGAATGCCGCTAGCGTTGCCGGGCTTCTGTTAACTACAGAAACCATAATTACCGAATTAAAGGAAGACGAAGAAGAAAAAGAGATTGAAGGCAGCATCCATTAATTAAACATTTATTAAAAAACTTAAGACATCATAAAAATAAAAAGGCTGCGATAAGTGGCCTTTTTATTTTTATACCTCTGGAAGTACTATTTAAAGAGAATTAGCGAATAGGTTATATCTGTTTTTTCGACATGTTATGTAAAACATCCTTGATTTTATGCAGTTTGTTATACTATAATTTTATGGTAGCAATATTCCTGTCTGATAGCATCTCTTTATAAAATCACTACTTATTTTATATACAACAATACATGGAAGAAGATTTTTACAAAGTACTCGGAGTTGATAGAAACGCAAGTGCAGAAGATATAAAAAAGGCGTATCGAAAGATTGCCTTAAAATATCATCCCGACAGAAATCCTGGAAATAAAGAAGCCGAACAGATATTTAAAAAGGCCGCAGAGGCTTATGGTGTGCTGGGAGACACTGATAAGAGAAGGAAATATGATAAATTTGGGATGGATGGTCTGAAAGGTACGGAGACTTATGGATATAGCACATTTGAAGATATTTTTGATGCCTTTGGAGACATTTTTGGTGGTGGAAGTATCTTCGAAGACTTTTTTGGGGGAGGGAGAGGGCGTGGAAAGGCCGCCAGGAGAGGGGCGAGTCTAAAGTGCGATATTGAAGTCGATTTTAAAGATGTTGCTCTCGGTGTTGAAAAAAAGATTGAGCTCACGAGAAGAGAAGTCTGCGACACGTGCCGTGGAACCGGTGCACGGGAGGGTACTTCCCCGGTAACCTGTCCGTATTGCAGAGGTAAAGGGGAAGTGCAGCAGTCGCAAGGTTTTTTCACGCTGCGTACAACATGTACTAAATGTCATGGTAATGGCAAAATTATAGAGTCTCCCTGTACGAAATGTGGTGGTTCAGGGCGTTATCCAAAGAAGTCAGTCATCTCGATTCAGGTTCCCCCAGGTGTGGAAGATAGTACACGTCTGAGGTTATCGGGGCAAGGGGAGCCTGGCGAAAACGGGGCACCTCCGGGTGATCTGTATTGTGATATCCATGTGAAACCCCACCCGATCTTTAAGCGGCAAGGAGATGATGTTGTTTGTGAGGTTCCCATTCCCTTTGCACAGGCTGCATTGGGTTGTACCATTGACGTGCCAACACTTACCGGTAATATTATCCAGGTAAAGATACCCAGGGGAACACAAAACAATGAGGTTATTCCGATACGGGGAGAAGGTTTTCCCAACCTGCACGGGTACGGTAAGGGTAATCTCCTGGTACAGGTGATTGTTGAAGTGCCTACAAAAATGACTCCGAGGCAGGAGGAGTTATTACGTGAGTTTGCAGAACTGGAGAAAAAAAATGTTTCCCCCCGGCAAAAAAAATTTTTCGAAAAAATGAAGAATTTTTTTGTTTAGATTTTAAAAAGGATAAAATTCTTCGGATCAAATGAAATTTTTTCAGGAAGGAGGAGAATCGCTTGGTTTTTGATTTTGGGATATTTTGCTAAATCAATAACTAAGTAAAGCATATGCCTACATACGATTATCGATGTAATAGTTGTGGTCATTCTTTTGAATTATTTCAGCACATAACAGAAAATCCTGTAAAAAAGTGTCCTGCTTGCGGAAAATTGGAGGTAGAACGGGTGATAGGAGCAGGCGGGGGTATTATTTTTAAGGGTTCTGGTTTCTATCAGACGGATTATCGTAGTGAGGAATATAAGTCAAAGGCCAAAAAGGAGACCGAGTCGGTAAAATCTGAAAAATCGGAAACAAAGGCTGCGGAAAAGAAGTAACGAGAAGAAATAAATATGCACAGAATTAATTGCCCTCATTGCAAAAAGGAACTTGTCTATTTGAATAGAAAGGATTTACCATACTTCCCTTTTTGCAGCGAACCGTGCAAGCTTATTGATCTTGGAGCATGGTTGGATGAACGGTATCGTATCGAGGAACCAATAAGCCCTGAAGCATTGTTTCGGATAGAAAAAAAAGGAGGGGAAAATGGGTGAAGCAAAAGTTGTAAGGCATGATTATCGTGATATTTTTCGCGCCTTTAAAATGGCTTTTGATCCCAAGAAGATGTTCCTTGGATATGCAGGCCTTTTAGCCAGCCTGGTATGGTGTGTGGCAGTGGTTGCGTTTTTTTCCGCATTAAAACTGGTTAGCATTACGCCCGATACCTTTATAAAACTTATCTTATATTCGGCCAGAGAAGGCATATCAATTCTTATAAACAGTTTATTATCGTCAATTGTGCCTTTGGATTTTGGGGAATTTTTCGTTCTATTTATACTCATTTCTGGTCTCTTGGCCATCTGGTCATTCGTGGGCGGGGCAATTACCCGAATTGCTGCACTGGACTATGCCAGGGATGAGAGTGTTCGTTTGGCAGATGCCCTGAAATTTGCCAGGAAAAAGCTCTGGTCTTATTTTTGGTCACCACTGGTTCCTGTTATTGGCGTCTTCTTTTTTGCCTTGTGCAACGTGGTTGGTGGTTTGATAGGACGGATCCCTGTTTTTGGTGAAGTCGTGGTGGCACTGGGTTTTCCCCTTGCCCTGATATCCGGATTTTTAATGGTTTTTATCGGTGCAATAGGGGCACTGGGATTATGTTTTATGTTCCCCACGATCAGTGCGGAAGGGTCTGATGCTTTTGATGCAATGAGCCGAGCGTATAGTTATGTCCTTTCACGTCCCAAGCAGTTTCTCATCTATTGCGCGGTGAATACACTGTATGGGTTGGCTTGTCTGGCTATGATTGCGTTTGTCGCGTGGTTAATGATGCGCCTGGCTTTTTTTACCGTGGGTGTGGGGATGGGGCAGAAGTTGCACATGGTTCAGTCCTTTCTATCACAAAAGTGCAATATTGCCTGTCTTGGATTTTGTAGTGCAACTTCCATAGAGGCAAAAACTGCGGTTGTTCCCCTTGACCACTGGCCGCTGAAATTTCTTGCAGGCATGATAATTGTTTATATTTTCTCGGTTAAACTGGCGGTGTGGAGCTTCGCGACGACCTATTTATTTTCTGCGAAGACGGTCATCTATTTTCTGTTGAGGAAGGAAATTGATAGTACAGATGTAACTGATGTATATATCGAAGAAGAAAAACAGGAAAAGGCAGAGGCAGGGATGTTGAATAAAGAATTAGAGAAACCTTCTTCAATGGAGGATAAGAAAGAAAATCTTTCTTCAGGTGGAGAAACAAAGCCGAAGGCTTGAGAGTCTGTGCAAAAGTTATTTCTGTATACAGCCTGTAGACCAAAGAGTCTCTTCGCCTTACATATTATTATTGGATAGGTAAAAGGCTTTTTTCACAAGCTCTTAAGGATTTGTAAACAAATTCTCATCAGGTATACCTTCACTTTAACGATCTTTCCAACGTGGAGATGGAACATTCCTCCCATTATTCTCCTCCTTTGATGAAAGGGAGAAGGGTAACAAATTTTTCATTCCGCATACTCCAATTATTTAGTATAATTGTTCCATTGTGTTTGTTAATAATACTGTTTCTATTACAGGTTAAATGATGACTATTCCCGTCGTTACTATTGTTGGAAGACCAAACGTAGGGAAATCTTCCCTGCTGAACTGCCTTGCAAAGCGCCGAATCTCCATCGTCGAGCCTACCAGTGGAGTTACGAGAGACCGTGTTTCGACAGAAATTCGATATAAGGATTATGTATTTGAGTTAGTCGATACGGGAGGAATGGGGGTGAAAGATGTGGATGGGCTTACAGCAGAGATAGAAGCGCAAATAGAAATTGCACTTCTCAGGGCTGATCTCATTCTATTTGTGGTAGATGTGCGGGAAGGCGTGACGCCTTTGGATAGTATGGTTACCGAAAAGCTGCGACGCCTGGGAAAAAAGATTATCATTGTTGCCAACAAAGTAGACACCCCCAGGTTTGAATCCCAGGCAGCAGATTTTAATAAACTGGGGTTTGGTGAGCCTCTCCCCCTGTCTGCCCTGGAGGGATTCGGACGATCTGAATTACTGGACAGGATTATTTCATCATTGCCAGCACCATGTCCGGAACCAGTTTCTTCTGAACCTATGATGAAACTTGCTATTGTAGGCAAGCGGAACGCGGGGAAATCTACATTAATCAACACACTGGCTCAGGAACGAAGGGTAATTGTCAGTGAAGTACCAGGTACTACACGTGATTCAGTGGATGTACGGTTTGAAATAGCCGGTGAACAATTCCTGGCCATTGATACGGCCGGTGTGCGGAAGAAAAGGCAGGTCAAGGATTCTATTGAATTTTATAGTATGGCACGGGCCGAGCGGTCCATTCGGAGGGCAGATGTTGTACTACTTCTCATCGATGCCACACTAAAAGTATCCGAGGTGGATAAAAAACTGGGGGATTATATTACCTCTGAATGGAAGCCGTGCATTGTTGTAATCAATAAATGGGATTTGGTACATGGGGTAGAAACAGAAAAATTTAATAATTATATTTATCAGTGCCTGCCGGGACTTTCCTTTGCACCTATCTCTTTCATTAGTGCAAAGAATAATGATCATGTTGTAGAAACGATACATTTGGCCATGGAACTTTACGAGCAGGCGAACACCCGTATTACGACTTCAGAATTGAATCAGACATTGGAAGAAGCCCTGGCCTTACATCGTCCGACACGAAGGAAGGCGAAGTCGCCAAAGATTTATTATGCCACCCAGGTGGGTGTATCCCCACCCACATTTGTCCTTTTTGTTAACGACCCAAAACTCTTTGATAGTGATTATGAGCGGTATCTTTCCAATCAACTTCGCAGCAAACTTCCCTTTTCAGAGGTTCCCCTGAAATTCCATTTCCGGGCCAGAGCAAAAGTACCATTGAGCCATGTTTAATACATGGCATTTTGTCTGCCAGGATGTATGATGAATTTATTCCTGTTCTTTTAAAGTTGGTGTTTCTTCCTTTATAGTATCAGAGGCGGTCGGTAGCTCATTTGTGATATAGTCGCATTCTGGATACTTGCTGCATCCGAAGAAAATGCCACCCTTTTTCGAACGACGTTGTATCAGGTCTCCTCCGCAACCTTCTTTGGGACACTTTACCCCTGTAGGGAGAGATTTGATGTTTCTGCATTTGGGATAGGCTGAGCACCCCATAAATCGGCCTTTCTTACCGAATCGAATGACCATGGGGCTGCCGCATTTCTCGCACTTTTCTTCAGTAGGTTCAACTTTGGTTGTCTCGCCGGTAAGGGACTTTGTGTTTTTGCAGTTTGGATATGCAGAACATGCAAGGAATTTCCCATGGCGGCTTGTCTTGATTACCATGGCACTACCACATTTTTCACACTTCTGGTCAGTGGTTTCAGGAGGGGCAGGTGCACCCTTTTCGTCCAAGGGGAGTGTATTTTTACAGGTGGGAAATGCTGAGCATCCCAGAAACTTTCCGTGTCTTCCCCATCGGATGACCATGGGTTGGCCACAGATGGCGCATATCTGGCTGCTTTCTTCAGGGGTTCCTTTTACGCTTTTCATCTCTCCCACCGCCTTTTCCAAATCGATTTTAAATGGCTCATAGAATTCCTTCAGCACGTTAAGCCATCCAATTTTTTCATCCTCAATCTTGTCTAGTTCATCCTCCATGTGGGAGGTGAATTTCACATCCATTATTTTGGGGAAATGGTCAATGAGTTTTTCGGTAACCAGTGTTCCCAACTCCGTTGCATAAAAGGCACGTTTTTCCTGTTTGACATATCCCCGGTCCTGTATTGTGGAAATGATGGTGGCATAGGTGCTGGGTCTTCCTATTCCCATCTTTTCCAAAGTTTTCACAAGTGATGCCTCGGTAAAACGAGGCGGTGGCTGGGTAAAATGCTGGGTAGGCATCAATTCTATTAATTCAAGTTTTTGGTCCTTTTCCAAGGGTGGGAGTATTTGTTCATCCTTGTCCATCTCGTGTCCTGAAACAATGGTGTGGCCGTCAAAGAGTAATTCTCTTCCTTTGGCCTTAAAAGTATAACGCCCCGAAGCGATTTCAACGTCTGTCACGGCGTAGAGCGCAGGGCTCATCTGACTGGCAACAAATCGATTCCATATCAGTTCGTAAAGTCTGTATTGATCTTTTGTTAAAAAGTTTTTTATGGATTCAGGTGCATATTCAACTACGGTCGGTCGTATAGCTTCATGAGCGCCCTGGGTTCCTTTTTTGTCGGATGCATGTACATTGGGTTTTTCCGGGAGGTAATTTTTACCGTATTTCTCTGCAACCAGCTTCCGGCAGGATGTCAGTGCCTGTTCAGAAATATGAAAAGAATCCGTTCTCATATAGGTAATAAGCCCCACCGCGCCTTCCGTGCCGATATCAATCCCTTCGTAAAGCTGCTGGGCAAGGAGCATCGTTTTTTTTGCGCTGAACTGCAATCGTGTGGATGCCTGCTGTTGTAAAAGGCTGGTAGTAAACGGGGGAGGGGCATTGTTGCGTTTGGTTTGTTTTTTTACGTTGGCGACAACATATTCTGCCTTTTGAAGTTCATGAACAATGTCTTTCGCTTGTGATTCATTTTTTATTTCGACATTCTCGCCATTGAACTTTTGCAGAATGGATTTAAAAGTCTTAATGTCCCTGAGTTTATCTTTATCCTCAGAAGTGGTTTTTAATTCAGCAGTAATTTTCCAGTATTCTTGTGGTTTAAATTCCTTGATTTCCTTTTCACGTTCTACAATGAGCCGAACTGCTACGGATTGAACACGGCCAGCGCTGAGCCCTTTTGAGATTTTTTTCCACAACAATGGGCTTATCTGATAACCCACAAGGCGGTCGAGTATCCTGCGCGCCTGCTGGGCATTAACCTTGGCCATGTTGATAGGACCGGGATGTTTAAAGGCTTCCAGAATAGCGTCTTTTGTAATTTCATTGAAGATAACTCGCTGCGCCTTTTCATCGGGTATTTCAAGGGCTTTCGACAGATGCCAGGCAATTGCCTCTCCTTCACGATCAAGATCGGACGCCAGGTAAACGGTATCAGCTTTTTTTGAATCAGCCAGTAATTCTGAGACCAGCTTTTTCCGACTGGGAATTATTTTATATTCGGGAGTAAAATTATTTTCTATATCAACGGATAATTTTTTTTCGGGCAGGTCTCGTACATGTCCCATCGATGAGCAAACGAAGAAAGATGAACCGAGATATTTACCAATGGTCTTGGCCTTGGCGGGGGACTCAACAATTACCATATTTTTCTTAGCTTTTGCCATATTCACAACCTCAGAGTAACGTTAAAACGGAAATTTAAGCAGAGGTTTGAAACGGTGTCAAGACTTTTTTCTGTTACAGATTTTTCGGAAGTACATTAATTCAGGCTTTTCACTGAAATATAAATGTTAAAAAACCATTTGATAATTGTAAAAATTATAGATAAAATGATTTTTTGTTTTATTTTATTTTTTCGTGATTACTATTGAGAGTATTCGATTAAGAGGGAGATATGGTCTCGAGTTCTTGGTTCAGGAGGCATCAAAAGACAGTTTATATCATCATGATCTTTGCAATGTTTGTATGGGGGATCAGTTATTCTGCTATGGAGATGATTCCTAAAAAACCCATAGGAAAGATATTTGGCAGGAAGGTTACGCAGAACGAATTTGCGGATATGTTGGGGCGATGGCAAAGATTGTTCTTTCCACAGGCGAAAGAATCCATTGTTTCCCTGATTTGGAAACAGCTTATGCTTGTGGAAAAAGCAAAGAGAATGGGGATGGTGGTAACAGCGCAAGAGATTGAAGACGGTCTTCAAAGGCTTGCTTTTCAGATATTTGGTGCGAATGAGAACATCAACCGTTCAAGCCTCATGCAATTTCTCTGTAATAATTTCAGGCTGAACCAGGAGCAAATAATGCGTACCCTGGGGGAAGCGCTCCTTGTCGAAAAACTGGAATCTATGATACGAATGTCGGTAAAGATAACAACGGATGAAGTCTGGCAAAGGTACTCTTTGGAAAATGAACAGGTAAAACTCAAGGTGCTTCCCTTGAAAGCAAAGGATTTTCTGAATTCAGTTCATGCAACAGAGGAAGAAATACGTGCCTTTTATGAGAAGTACATGAATGATGAATACCAGGAAGACTCTGCGCGACCAGGATACAAGCTTCCGGAAAGGGTTAAACTGGAATGCCTGATTGCAAAATATGATGATGTGGAAAAGCAGGTGCCGGTTACAGAAGAGGAAATGAAAAAATATTATGAAGAGAATAAGGATGCACAATTTAAGGTTTCGACTGCGGAGCAGAAACCTGCAGGAAAAGAGGATAAGACCGCAACCAAAGATGAGTCATCAACCGCCAAACAGCCATTGAAAAAAGAAGAGAAAGGGTCGACCACATATAAATCATTTGCCGAGGTAAAAGGGGAGATCCAAAAGACCCTTGCAAGACGAAAGGCAATGGAAAAGGCTGCTGAAATAATGAATAAGCTCGACGAGGAGATATACGAGACAATGGATAAAGCAGAACGTCCGAGTTTCAAGGAACTGGCAAAAAAGTATAAAGTAACGTATGAGATCCCCAAAGGCAAGAAGTCCAATAATGAATTTCTTACGGAGAGTGACCTTTTGGAACTATTCCCCGGTTCTAACCAGATCGTTCAGATTGCGTTTGACAGGGATAAATACGAGGCTTCCATTCCTCTCGAATTTGTTGAAGGCAGGGTCATTTTCCAGATAATTGATAAAAAACCATCAGCTGCGGCGCCATTGGAAGAGATTCGAAACGTGGTGATTAATGACCTTAAGCAGGAGAAGGGACTCCTTAAAGCAAAGGAGATTGCCGAGAAATATGCGGGTGCTGCGAAGCAGAGTTCCTTTAATGATATCGCAAAATCAATCAGGACGGAAACTGGAAAAAAAGATATTCCTCTTTATGAAACTGATTATATTACTCGCCCCATGAAACTTTTCAACAAAGAATCGAGATATATCGAAGCGCTCAAAGAGGATAGACCCAATGTGGCAAAAAAGGCATTCGAGTTGAAACCAGGCCAGCTGGCAATAGCGGTAGAAACCTCTGGCGAAAAAGCTTGCTACATTATAGACGTAGTTGATAGGAAGTCTGCTGACAAAACTGCCTTTGAAAAAGACAAGGAAAATGTAACCAAACGATACTTATATGAAAAACAAGAGGCCTTCATGGCTGACTGGCAGAATGAGATTCGCCGGCATGCGGAAATCTATACAAAATTCCAATAAAAAAGCAATGTAAATCATCTGTTTTTCCATTAAGGCGCCTTCCTGAGTATTCAAAGAACTTCGTAGTAATAATCTATTACCCCAGAAGGAGCGAGCGTTGGAAAAGATTTATGGCATAAAGGAATTGCCCAGAAAGATTAATTATCCTGTGGTCACTATTGGAATGTTTGATGGTGTACACCGGGGACATCAAAAGATCATCGAGTGTATAAGACATTACGCATTGACGAGAAAAGGGGAGTCGGTTGTGATTACCTTTAACCGTCATCCGAAAAGTATTATTGAAAACAGACCTCCTTCCTTTATCATCTCAATGGATCACAGATTATCATTGTTTGAACGTCTGGGAGTAGATCACACAGTAGTGCTCCAATTTGACCAGAAGCTTGCAGAAATGACCGCTGAGGATTTTATTCGTGAAATATTGGTCTGCTGGCTGGGCGTAAAGTGCATAGTGCTGGGATTTAATTGTCACTTCGGAAAAGACCGTCAGGGGAACATAACCCTGGTTCGCAAACTCGCTGACCACTATGGTTTCGAGGTATATGAATGCCCGCCGGTGATATATCGTGGTCAGGTAATTAGCAGCACGGCCATTCGTCAGGCCATTCTTAACGGGGAGTTAGACAAAGCCGAGGCCATGCTTGGCAGGCCCGTTTCCATCCTGGGCACGGTAGTGAAGAAGTCTGGCAGGGGCAGAATATTGGGATATCCTACTGCGAATCTGAACCTGCATCATGAAGTCAGACCGCCCCAGGGTGTCTATGGGACAAAGGTTCGATGGGCTGAGCAAGACTATCTGGCGTTGACCAATATCGGTTTAAGACCCACGTTTGCAAAAGAACCGTTTACGAGTGAAGATGAAACACTGGAGATCGAGGTGCATATCCTTGATTTTCAAGGGTCTCTGTATGGACAAAACCTTGAGGTTCAATTCCTCTTTAAAATAAGGGATGAAATACCATTTCAGACGGTAGAGGAACTTAAGGCGCAAATTGAAAAAGACAAAGAAATACTGCTGAAAAGGGCATTAACTGCCCAGCATATTGAAGAATAAACTTCGACGATAATTTAGATTTACGATTTAAGAATTGTGATTTTAGATTTTTAGTTAGGAGAATCCTCAATCTCAAATCATAACTCGGAAATTGAATGAATTTCTATTGCCTGGTTGAATAGTGAGGATAATTTTGTCTGTCCTGCATATTTTGCAGGTTGAGCGGACCACGGGCAGCAAGATTAAATTTACAATATCGGAAGGCCCCATGCAAGAGAAATTGAATGATTTAAAAAATCGACTGGCTGAGATAAGCGATCTCAATAACGCCGCGGCTGTACTTGGCTGGGATCAGCAGACTTATATGCCGCCCGGTGGTGCTGCGGCTCGTGCCCGGCAACTTGCGACCTTAAGCCACATTGCACATGAAAAGTTTACCGATGATACAATCGGACATCTCCTGGATGAACTGCACGCATATGCCGTGGGTTTACCTTACGATTCAGACGATGCAAGCCTCATCCGGGTGACAAAACGAGAATATGATAAGGCTCGACGGGTGCCACCAGCGCTTGTTTCTGAAATCGCACAAGCCAGCGCTCAGGCCTTTGAAGTCTGGCGAAAGGCCAAGGCCGAATCCAGGTTCTCTGACTTTGCACCCTATCTTCAGCGGAATCTTGATTTGAAAAGGCGCTACGCCGAATGTCTGGGCTATACAGATCGTATCTACGATCCACTGCTCGATGAATTCGAACCCGGCATGAAAACAGCCCAGGTAGAGGCCATCTTTGCAAACGTCAAACAAGAAATCGTGCCACTCGTTCACGCCATTGCGCCAAAACAGAATACGATTGATGATTCCTTTTTGCACCAAACCTTTGATGAACAAAAACAGTGGGATATCGGCATTGAAGTAGCCCGATTGATCGGCTATGCATTTGAGCGTGGTCGCCAGGACCGCTCGCCGCATCCATTCACCACGTCTTTTTCTGTGGACGATGTACGAATCACGACACGCTTCATGCATGATTATTATCCCGCCGCATTTTTTGCGACCATGCATGAGACCGGCCATGCGCTGTACAACCAGGGTATACGCCATGAACTCGAACGAACCTCCCTTGCGGACGGCGCATCCCTTGGTGCCCATGAGTCGCAATCACGGATGTGGGAAAATCTCGTTGGGCGTAGCCGCCCTTTTTGGAAATTTTTCATGCCGCACGTGAAAGCCGTTTTTCCTGAACAGTTCAAAAATGTAGATGCCGAAAGGATGTACCGCGCAGTAAACCGCGTAAAACCCTCGCTTATTCGCGTGGAGGCGGACGAGATCACCTACAACTTGCACATCATGCTTCGTTTCGAATTGGAAAATGCACTGCTCGAAGGACGCATAGTGGTGAACGACCTGCCCGAAGTGTGGAACGGCAAGATGCAGGAATATCTCGGTATAACACCACCCGATGATGCGCATGGCGTGCTTCAGGACGTTCATTGGTCACACGGCAGCTTTGGTTACTTTCCAACGTATTCCCTCGGCAATTTTTTCGCAGCCCAATTATTTGACCAGATCAAAAAAGACATTTCTTGGCTCGATAAATATTTTGAGAAAGGTGAGTTTCACATATTACTTGATTGGCTGCGCACACATCTGCATACCCACGGCCGTAAATTCACCCTGAACGAGCTTGCAAACAAAATCACCGGGGAATCCTTACAGACCCATTCTTTCACTGCATACTTAAAGAACAAGTATGGTGAAATCTATAACTTGTGAATGTACCTTTCTATGCATCTCAATTAACTATATCCTTTTGGATTGATT
The DNA here is from genome assembly GCA_021646415.1 of Candidatus Brocadia sp. Taxonomy (NCBI): domain Bacteria; kingdom Pseudomonadati; phylum Planctomycetota; class Candidatus Brocadiia; order Candidatus Brocadiales; family Candidatus Brocadiaceae; genus Candidatus Brocadia; species Candidatus Brocadia sp. Next base: position 18,160 of record SOEU01000025.1, on the reverse strand, counting down.
TTAGCACAAAATTAGTACAAAGTATGACACAAGAATTTGCTAAAACACCTATTCTCGGATAACCTGGAACGATTCGACCCCTTTTGTCTTCCCCAGTATTTATGGCAGAAATCAGGATAGTACCTCAACCACTTCTTATAATTATTTTATATGTCAATATTTATGTCAATTATTCCTTGATTTGCGCTGTACTATTTGTCAGATTAAAGAAAACTTGTTAATAACATTGTTAGGCAATCATTTGACAGGAGGATGTCTCATGAAAAGCAAGGGTGTCACAATGGTCTTCTTGATGTTCGGATTGTTGCTTTCCCCACTGACTGCAGCGCTAGCCGGTGAAATTCTGCCACCGGGTAACAAGCCACTCTCGTTGATCCTCAAATCGGTGGAAGAACGAAAACTGGGGAGCATTACGGAAGCCGAGTTCGAGGACGGCCTGTGGGAGGTGAAGATCTGCGGTGCGGCTGCTTGCCAGAAGCTTTACCTCGACCCACGAACCGGTGACGAAAAACGCCGGCGGAAAACGGATTCTGATGAAATACCATTAGCAAACGCCATGTCGATCTCAACAATCATTCAGTCTATCGAAGCTCGTGGGATGGGCACCGTAATAGAAGTTGATTTTGATGATGGGTTCTGGGAAGTCGAACTGCGCAAGGACAGACAAAAGATGAAGCTGGTTGTAGATCCAATGACTGGAGAAACGAGGCGGTAACAAGGAGGAACAGATCATACCTAACAACCGGTTCCAGCGGACGGTCCGCTGCTGAACCGAAGCGTTATACTGAAAATATATACTAATCTTAAAACCTTTTAATTCATACTTGTGTTATTGATAAAACAACTCTGTTTCCTGCAATAGACATCCCTGCGGATAGAATCTTCCACTCCTAATGATCAAAATTGAAAATCCTATGCATCAAGATAATTCAACCGTTTGATAGCGTCCATCTTCTCACTGTTTCCCACCTTCGATTGTTTAATGGCCTTTCTCAATATTTCAATGGAACGGTCATAAACAGTCTTATCAACAGGGAACGGATGTCCGTCCTTACCACCATGCGCAAAGCTGTACCGTACAGGGTCATTGAAACTCGGGGCTTTACCATAGACAATCTCTGAGATCAGGGCCAGGGCACGGATGGTTTTTGGCCCTACACCTTCTATTCCCAGCAGGGATTCAAAATCTTTGGGGACGGTTTCATAGGTTTTTATGAATATCTTATACAGTCTGTCAGGATGAATATCATGGACATCGACGTGATGACGGGAGGGCAAATGCAAGTTCTGCATCTTCTTGATCTCGCTTACTAAAGCATCGGGCTTTATTTGAGAAAGCATGACAGTGGTCTGTCGTGCCTCTTCACTTTCCCCGGCTACCATATTCAAGGCATTTCCCCTGGAATCACAGCAAATGGCCTGATGTGGTTCCACCACAAAATCTGTAACCTTACTACCCAACCAATGATACCGGCGGGCATACTTATTGACATCATTCATCCCCTGCTGAACAACCGCCCAGTCCCCGGACTTCGTGAAGATGAACGAATGGTGATAGAGCTGATACCCATCCTGCACGGCGCTACTATCCACCTTGGCGCTCATACGGCTGGCATAAACGAGTTTTTCAGGGTCACATGACAAGTGGTCACCCACACCCACAATCTCTGAGGGTGTCTTTCGGGAAGTCCCGCCCTTGCCTCCGGCAATGAATAGTCCCAGTTCCTTCTCAAGCCCCTTGATACCCTCCTTCAGAGCCCCGCAGGTAGTTGTGGTTACGCCGCTGGAATGCCAGTCAAATCCTAATACGCAGCCTAACGCCTGAAACCAGAATGGATCAGAAAGTCTTTTGGGCATTTCCCGAGGGCCATACTCGCTTACGATAGCAATGGTAATTTCCCTTGCCAGGCGTTTCATCCGCTGAAAGAGCCAGGACGGTGCCTTGCCTCCGTGAAGCGGAAGATGTGCAATACCAGTCTTCATAGTACTGTCATAAAACAAATTGAAAAATATACTTTTTTCGTAAGAATAAGAAGATGAACAATACTATTATAGATACAAAGATAAAAAATAAAAATGGAAAATAACAGATGGTTCGTCAGACTGCCTGAGCATAATGACTGGCTGTACCTTGCCGTCTATAGTCTCGATACATCCTTCTACGGAAATACATCAACACTCCCAAGTGCATATTAGCCTCTAAGATTTATTTACGGCTCTAAAGTTGTTTCCACTTTGTGCGATTCATAGTCATTTTCTTCCAGCGAAATGACATATCCGTTTTCTGCCGCAAATTCCAGGGTGCCCTTGGGGAGGAAACGATAGATAAGTCTGGCTGTTATGGTGATTTTGCTGGTATCAATTGTTTGAAACTCATAATGTGTAGTGTCCGTTTGGTTTGCCTTAATACGCGTATCATACAATTCTTCTACAGCATAGGCATACAAGACGTCGTAGAAGAAAGGACTGAGTTCTTCATTATCCACTACCATTCTATTGTGTTTTATAAATATCTTCCCAGGCTTTCCTGCATAATCTCCTTTGCCTTCATAGTAACCTTCGGGAAAACTTCCACCCGGGGTATCTACCGTCTGATCGTTGCTTTGGGTAAGAGCGGTTCCCGATTGCGTTGCCTCCGCGAGAAGAACAACGTTTCTCTGGGTCACCCCGGAAGGATAGGTGTGGCCTGTATGGGAATTTATTACATTCACATCGAAGCTCAAAATACCATCTTTTACCTGAGCGTTGGTAACGGTAAGATCTACCGCCCAATCCAGATATCTTTTCCTTTTTCCAGCCGACAGGTTTTGATTGGTGCCTTCAAAACGATGAGGATAAACTGTCCTGGGATCCCGTTTGGTGGCGTACTTTCTTTTCTCTTCCGAAATCATGAAAAAGGGATCGGTAACTTCCGTATAATCCGCAATCGATTTACCGGTAGCTGGATCCGGCGGTGGGTCTTTCATGTGGCAATCCTGACATTGCAATACCTTTCCTGCATAATTATTTACCGGATAATCAGCTTCCAGTCCACTGTATCCACTAAACCGCCATTCCCGGTAAGTATCTTCACTCCAGAGGATGCGTTCAATTGCATCACCCTCAGGCTGGCCATTCTTGTTCAGAGGTTGCAGATAGAGTTTTCGGGCATCCTGATGGCAGGGCGAACAGATTTCGCTTTTTTTAAACTGAGAAACAAAGGACGCCTGCATGCTGTTATATATGACGTCGTCAAATGGCCCGAACATGATCTTGCCCTCCTGAGATGACTCAAGCAAGGGGTCAGGTCGCAAGAGATTTACCTTATAATTTACCCCGGGTTCCGTCCAATACTCTTCCTCATCATGAACCTTATGCATTTTATGGCAAAAATCGCAGTGAACACCCTGTTTGTCTATAAAGGAGAGTTTATCTACGTCGGACAGTATCCCTGCCCGCATATCCCATAACGGAGTGACACCATCGTCCTGTACCTTTGAGGCATAAGAAGGGGAGTGACAGTCGGCACAATCGTGGATATGTCCGGCATCGCCAAGAATCTTGTAACGCCCCGTTGCATCTTCAAATATCTTTCCCTTATCTCCCACAAATGCAGGGTTTGGGTCATTAAAGATGGAAGGATCCGTAAAATTGGTACGGTCACCGGTAACATACCATGCCGTGTAGAGGAGAAAGATAAGCTGGTTAATGGGATTAACAGCCGCATATGCCATATCACTGTCTTGCCAGTCATTGTAAATAGTACTGTGACACTTTTCGCAGGATTTTGAGGATCGGTAGTCGTATGATGGATGGTCTTCTGCCGGAACGGGGGAAAGGGTAATAGTCGCACCGTTATCGTGCCCCAGGGTTATTTTTTTGCCTGTATTTTTATAACCTTCCTTACCTGCGGTGATCACAATAACCTGACCGGAAATACCTTCATAATCTATAGCAAAATTTCCATTCTCACCTGAAAGGATAAATTTATCATCTTCTTTTGGGTAATAACTGATATCAGCTGTGTTAATATCCGCAACGCCTTGAATCCGCACGCGTGCATTGGCGAGGGTTCCTGTGCCTTTATCTGATGTTTTTTCATAAATGGTCCCCGTTAATGTCCACTTCCCGGCGTTACCAATAACAAAGCGGTCTTTCCTTTTAATTTCATCCTTTGCATTTTTTCCGCGCAAGGTTATGTGAATGGTTATCTTATCGCCGACGGGGTAATGATCGAGGGTCGCAAGGCCGGTAAAGGCTGTCAGGTCAGAGTTCCAAATCAATGGATACTTGGTTTTGTTTTTCGTCTTATGAGATTTTAAGGTAAAGAAAGATTTTTTAATTTCCTTATAATCAATGATGTTCTGTGTCACCTGGACGTAAAGGGTATCGGTATTAAGGAAGGCACGATCATCTGTTGAATAATCTGCATTCCTGCTGAGAATGTGAGATGCGCCTGCAAAGGAGTTTTTACAGAATAAGGATATGGCTAATACAACAAGAATGAGGATAAGTATTTTTTTATAGTATTTCATAAGTTTTCATATAATTGTATAGGAATTTTCATTTTATTTAAGCGGTTTTGCGGCTTGTTCCCAAACTGAGTTTGGGAACAAGCAATAAAAAGTCGCTGCCAAAGGCAGCTTCATTCAATGTGCAGGAATTTCAAACAAAAATTTCCTCCCCCTTAATCCCTCTCGCTGAGGGGGACAGCCAATTGTCCCCCGCTGGCGGGGGTGAAGGGGGTGGATTCCTGTCAGAAAATTTAATGTAAAGGAATTTCAATTACCCCCCCCATAATCCACCCGTAAATGGGGGGGGAAACGGGGGGAATGTTGCCGAAGGCTTAATTCAAGAGAACTTGTAAACCTGCTTTTTTCAATTGTTGCTGACAGTCCTTCATTTTTTGATAGATAGAGGACCATGACCTTTTTGCATAAACGATAGGAATTTTTCTATTTTCGGCAAAACTTTTTATCTTATAGGCAAGGTTATGGTTCACAAAGTCGTGCAGGACAATGATAAAATCCATGGTTTCGGGAATCCCACCTCGAATCTTCTGTCCGCTCCTACCCGTTACGTGACGAATCTCCGTAACCCCGATTTTATCAAGTTCCTTTGGGATGCTCCCCAAATAGTCGCCGCCAACAATAAGTACAGACATTTTTCTGCCTCCTCTTTAAAAAAGGTTTCTTGGTTCCGCAAGCCTCAACACTGAAATTCCTAGGGTATTATAAAATGCAAATGAGACTCATTCTCATTTAAATATAAATAAAAATTTTGAGATGTCAACAAAAAAGTTTTTTTCTTGTCAAGGCTGTTTTAAGAGTTATGTTTTTGTCTGAAACAGACTTCAATGTTTCTGTCCTTTCTATCTTGACAAATGTCTATGGTGTGATTATGCTATCGACATTGCTAAGGAAGAAGGTATCTCTGCCTTTGTTACAGAGTGTTTGATATTTCATTTTTTGTGGGAGGAAATGGACGATGAAGAGCAGATATGTGTTGGCAGGATTCCTGGGTATTATTATGTCATTTGGTGTCTCCAATGCCATTTTTGCCGGTCCCGACTGGTCAATCGAAGGTGAGTATTTTGAGGGATGTACTTGTAATCCCGGTTGTCCATGCCTGTTTGGAAGTGAACCGACTCATAACAATACATGTAAAATTACCGGTGTTTTTCATATTAAAAAGGGGAATTATGGGCAACATACCCTGGACGGCCAAACCGTTATAGGAATAACAGATTTGACGGCAAGGCCGGACAAGAATTGGATTGTTTTTTACCTTGATGAAAAAGCCGCAGCCGTTCAGAAAAATGCGTTACTGGATATCTTTCAAAACGATGTATTTGGCTTTGCAAAAGTTCCCCCGGAGAGGATTACGGTAAGATATGTACCTATGCATGTGGAGTCTTCCCAATGGCGCAAGAAGGCAATTGTTACCAACAATCTTACATTAGACGTTGAATTACTCCGTGGCGCAGGAAATCCCGATAAACCCACCCAAATTGTGAACAAGAATTTTTCGATCTGGGCAAAGGAATTTGATCTGACATTGGATATGGGAAAGGCCGTTTCCCATCGGTTCCAGGAGGGCAACCAGGAATGGAATTACGATGGGCGAAGCGGATTTGCTACCACATTTCACTTTACCGGTAATTAAAACTATGGGATTTTGAATTTGGAATTTCAATTTTGCAGCAAACCATTGTAGGTGCGTCCTACGCACCATCCATGCGTTGGATTGTTTTGGTGCGTAGGACGCACCCTGCACAAGCTGTTCTCATGGAACTGGCATCCTCGCCGGTCATCATTGCAAAGAAAAATCTTACAATGTTAAAATTCCTCATATTTATTCGGAATAACAAGAAGGTCGTTGGGTTTTGCCTTTTAAAACCAAACCAAATTAATATACCTGAAAAGATGAAATCTTATTTAGACATTTTTGATATAACATGGCTCGCAGCCTCCAATAAGTCTTTCACAATGTAATCAGTGCCTATCATTTGGACAGTGCTTATCTCATCTGTATGGTTGTTCCTTATCAATACGCATTTGCAACCTGCATTTTTACCAGCCAGCATATCCGTCTCTGAATCACCGATCATCAGGGATTGTGTCAAATCTATGTGGTACTTTCGGGCTGCATCAAGAAGCATCCCGGGCTTGGGTTTTCTGCAATCACAATCTACTTTGTAACATTCTATGATTCCTTCGATGTGATGTGGACAATAATACAGGTCGTCAATGGAAACCCCTTTCTCTTCCAGCATACCCATCAATTTTTTATGAATTAGCATTAAACGTCCTTCATCGAAAAATCCTCTGGCTATACCGGATTGGTTTGTAACAATAATAATCAGATAACCATATTCCTTGAAGAGACGAATTCCTTGGGCGGCATTCGGCAATAGTTTCAGTTGATCCGGAGAACTGAGGTAAGGTTCGTGGACGACAATGGTACCGTCCCGGTCGAGGAAAACAGCCTTTCTCTTTTTCATGTAACTACCGTTCCAAAAATTTGTTTTTCGATAATGGAGCACAGGATGTGCCCAACGGTGATATGGCATTCTTGTATTCGTGGTGTGTTGTCTGAGGGAATTTTTAAGCAGATATCTACGGCATCTTTTAGGAGGCCGCCTTCCTTTCCGGTAAACCCAATGGTAATAGCGCCACGATTTCTTGCAATGTGAACGGCACTCAAGATGCCTTTTGAATTCCCGCTGGTACTGAAAGCCAGGACAACGTCTCCTGGGTTTGCCAGGGCCTCGACCTGCCGGGCAAAGCAGGTATCGTAACCAAAGTCATTTGCAAGCGCGGTCATTACAGAAGTATCCGTAGTTAAGGCAACCGCGGGAAGGGGGCGCCGGTTCATTTTGAACCTTCCGATCAATTCCCCGGCAATATGCTGGGCATCTGCTGCGCTTCCCCCATTGCCAATGAGATATAAGCGGTTGTTGTTTTTAAATGCCTTGACAAGAACATCGGCTATTTCTCGAATTACGTCAAGGTTGGTTGATAATAACGCTTTTTTCGTATCGATGCTGTCCTGCAATTGTATTTCAATGTCATCATCCATAAACAAATCCCTTCGATTTTTATTGAGTTTGGCCAATTGCTTCCTTTGGATTTTGGATCTGGTTGTGCCTGCTCAGTATTCTTGAAACAATGTTGGTTGTTGAAACACCCTCAACAAAGGGGGCAAAGACGACCTTTCCCCCGTAGGATTCTACAAATTCCCCTCCTACTGCCCCGGCATTTCTCCAGTCTTCTCCCTTTACCAGCACGTCCGGTTTTACGGCCTTAATTAAATTTAATGGGGTGAGTTCGTCAAAAAGTACCACGTAAGCCACATCCTCCAATGCAGAAAGCATTTTAGCACGCTCTGCTTCGGAAACAAAGGGACGGCTAGGACCTTTTTGACTCTTGACGGACCGATCGGTATTTAATCCTACTACAAGCAAATCGCCCTGTTTCCGGGCAAATTTAAGGTATTCGACATGCCCAATGTGTAAGATATCAAAACAACCGTTTGTGAAAACAATCTTATTATTTTTCTTTCTATGTTCATTTAATATACCCGTAAGTACTTCTATGTCTTTAATTTTGCTTGACAGGTGGCTTTTTCCACCCATGAGTTCACTCTGGATTTCTCCCTTACTAACCGGTGTTGCACCAATTTTTTCAACTTCTATTCCTGCGGCTACATTGGCAAGGAGTGCGGCATCTTCAAAACTATGACCGGTTCCGACAATCATACCAAACATACTGAGTACCATATCGCCGGCGCCAGTCACGTCAAATACAGCCCGCGGAACAGTTGGTATGATCTTTCCACTGCCATTCTTGTGATAGAGGAACATGCCATCTTTATCTATGGTAATGATACAATACTCCAGTGAAAGACCCGAAACAAGTTTGCTTCCGGCACGATGCAGACTGTCACTATCATTAATTTTTATTCCCGTGGCAATTTCTGTTTCGTTTCTGTTGGGAGTCATAGCGGTGAAACCCTCATAACAGGAATAGTCACTCATGAGTTTGGGATCCACGATCACGGTCTTTTTATGCTTTTTACAAATGGCTACGATTGTTTTCAGAAATGAATGAGAAAGCAAGCCTTTATTCATATCAGAAACCAGGATGATATCACACGCAGGTATATTTTTATTTAAATAACCGGTAAGTTGTGACTCTATTTCCGCAGATATAACATGGGTCTTTTCATAATCAACCCGCAACAACTGCTGTACTCCTCTTCCGGCAGTTTGTAAATGACCCATGAAGCGCATTTTCAAGATAGTTGGACGGCTTTTATCCATAACGATTCCTGAAGTGTCAACTTCCATACCCTTAAAAAGATTCAAAAGGGTATGTCCATAAGTATCGTCGCCGATAATCCCACATGCAAACACCTGTGCGCCCAATGTCTGCAAGTTGTTAACGACACTTCCAGCGCCTCCCGGCCGCACGTCTTCAGAAGAAACATTAATAACTGGTATTGGTGCCTCTTGCGAGATACGTTTTACCTCACCCCATACATATTTGTCGAGCATCAAATCGCCAATAATCATAATCCTGGGAGAACCAAGGTTTGAGACAATATTGAGCAGTTTATCCATCAACGTAAAAACTCCTACAAAAATAACCGTTTAAAACTTGCCATTCTACGTAAATTCTGCAAACAGAAAACCACGAAGTACACAGAGAATAACAAAAGAGTAAGCCCTTTTCTTTTAAAAAGCGATACTTATTCTCGGTGTTTACTGCAGTTATTAAGTTTTAGCTAATCTCCGCTGTGGATTCATCAGCTTCCTCATCCAGGAAGTATGCTATTTTGACATTAAGTGAGGCAGATAATTTGTCCAGGGTGGTAAGGGAGGCTGCAATTTGTCCATTTTCGATCTGGGATAACAAACTTGGCGACAAACCGGTACGATTTGCCAGTTGTTTTTGCGTAATTTTTTTACTTTTTCTTAGCGACTTCAGTTTTTTCCCTACAGAGCTTTTGAGCCTGTCCTTTGAGCTTCCGACGAGGCAGTACGTCTTTTGTGCATTATTCAGTGCCTTTCTCAAATCGTTTAAATCAAACGGCTTTTTCAGGTAGTCAAAGGCGTCGAGCTTCATCGTTTCGACTGCTGTCTTAAATGAGGGATATCCAGTCAATATGATAACACAAATATTCTGGTATTTCGATTTTATTTCTTTGAGTAATTCAGTACCGTTTATTTGCGGCATTTTCAGGTCCAGTATAACGATATGAAACTTTTCCTGCTCCAACGTAGATAGGGTATCCATCGGTTTTGTAATGCCCCTGGTAATGTATCCTTCGTCAGATAGAAATTTCGTTAAATACAAATTATAGTCCTTGTCATCATCTACGACTAATATTTTTATCCCTCTATCCATGAACCGCCACCTTTCCAAAGTCTATGGGTAAATTGATATCAAAGGTAGTACCTCTACCTACTTTGCTTTTGACATGGATTGTACCGTGATGCCTTTTTACAATCCCATAGGTAATAGACAACCCAAGACCGGTTCCTTTCCCTACCTCTTTTGTTGTGAAAAATGGATCAAAAATTTTCGACAACACATCCTCACGCATACCCGTACCAGTATCTTTGAAATTGATATTTATGGTTTTTTTATCTTTTTGAGTTGTGGTTATTGAGATGGTGTCGCCGTTTACAGTAGCATTGTCAGCATTAATCAGCAAATTCATAAATATTTGTTGCAGTTGCTCTGCAAAACCTCTGATCTTTGGCAAACGGGAAGATAGTTTTAAAATGATATTCTTGTCTTTTGCAGTAAATTGTTCGACAATAAGGGAAATGGTATCCTTGATCAGTTCATTAATGTTGATAAGTTTCGGTTGCTCATTCCCCTCAAAATGAGACAGTTCCAGCAAAGAATCGACTGTTTTTTCAATACGCCTTGTTACCTTGTGCATGGTTTTAAATTCTTTTATAATCTCTTTGGTAAAGGAATTGTTTCGTTCGAGAAACCCCTGGATCATGCCGGAAAGAATCGCAAGGGGAGTATTAATTTCATGCGCAACACCAGCTGCGAGTCGCCCGATAGAAATTAATCTGTCAGAATGCACCAGCTGCTGCTGAAGCCTTTTCTGCCTTTCTTCTTCCTGCTTTTTCCCGGTAATATCCTGAATTAACTCCAGTACCTGTACAACATTTCCGTCTTTATCAAAAATAGGAGAACTGATCACATTGTAGAATCTTTTTTTATGGTGATTGTGAACTATACGTTCAATTTGATTTATTCTTCCCGTATCAAACACCTTCGCAGAGGGGCAATCCGAGGGGACAGATTGAAGGTGGCAATAACTGTCAAAGCAGGTTTGATTTATTATTTTTTTGCCTAAGGGATGATTTTCGATTAATCGTTTGTTTGCCCAGCATATCGTATTGTTCTTGTTAATAACTAAGAGGTCAGCCCCTATTTCACTCACAATATTATCCAGTTTTTTCTTTTCCTCTTTTAATTCTGATTCCAGGTTCTTTCTTCTGGTTATGTCCCTGAAGTGTGCCAATAAATGTAAAACGTTGCCACCTTCTCTTACCACAGTGATATCTAATTCCATAACTAAGGTTTGTTGATTCTTGCTGATAACTTCAATCTCGGTTGTTGGAACCTTGTTGTTAACTGCCATTGAAAGAAGTTGGGTAACCACCTTCTTCGACGTTTCCGGTAAGAAATCATAAATGTACTTACCCAAGAGTTCTTCCATCCTGTAACCAATAATTTCTTCTTCACGCTGGTTCACGGTAAGAATCTTTCCATTGAGGTCTATCATCAGCATGGAATCTGCGGCGTGGTTAAATAATGTTTTATACCGTTCTTCCGAGGCTTTAATACGGTTAAATAGTTTGGTATTTTCAATGGCAATGGCAAGTTGTGGCGCTATTTGCCAGAGGTAATAATAACACTGTTCGCTAAAACTATTTGCCTTTTCACTACCAAAGGTAAGGGCGCCAAGTACCTTTCCTTTATAGGTAAGAGGAAATCCAAGTCGGGAATGTATCCTTTCTTTAAATAATACCCTGTCTGTCCAAAAACGTCCTGCTTCCGTATTATTGACGATAACCGGTTCTCCTGTTTTGACGATTTCTTCCAGGAGGCTGCCGGACATGGGAAAGGATTCACCTTCGTTGATCTCGCTGAAATGGTATGTTTTCGCCAGCGCGAACACCTGAAACCATTGTCCCTGCTCGTTAGAAGTAATCAGACAGGCACGATCGAACGGTATAATTTTTTTTAATTCGCTACATACGCTGGAAAAATTTTCCCGAATGTCCAGGCTGGTGGCAATGATCTTGTTCGCGTTGCTGATAATTTCTTTTTCAATGACAGTCCTTTTGAGACTGGTTTCCAACTGTTGCTTGTAAAGGGCCTTTTCAATGGTCTTTTTTAAATAATCCGGATCAAATGGTTTCAGGATGTAGTCAACCGTATCCAAACACAGGGTATTGATTACAGCCTTGATTTTATTCTGATCGATCATAACAAGTATGATCGCATCTGCCGAGACCTCTTTCATCTTGTTTACAAGAGAAAGCTCACGAACATCGTGTAATCTCAGGTCAAACAGAATTAAATCGACGCAGTGTTTGTTCAGGATTTGGACAGCATCATCACCATTAGACGCCGTGTACACATGGTATCCATTTTCCTCCAGGAGACTTTTGAATGATACACACATTAGCTTATCATCATCAATGATAAGTATATTGTGGCTCTTTTGCATGTAGAATTTAGTCCGCTTTGTTTAATTGTAAATATCGGATACAACAAAATTTACTTGTATTCATAAATATTAATATTATAGGAAATTTATGTCAAGTGCAAAGCGTACAGCCTGCCACGGGAACAACTCAAGTTATAACCTCCCCTCTTTCCCCTCCTTTAGAAGGATGGGATGAAGGGGTGGTAAAGGATCAAAAACCCGCTTAAATAAAATGGAAATTCCTATGCAATCAAGACGGTTGGGGATTTATCAAAATTAAGGCATTGACAAACATCCAGGAGTGATTACAATCGAAAATAATTGGTGCTGCAGAGTCTCAATCAAATCTCCCTTATCAAGGGGGGACACAGGGGGTTGTAAAAACTTGCCAAAACTTGCCAAAACTTGTCCTCGTGAAACTTGTTCCCGTAAGGATGGGAAATGGGGGAAAAAGTTTTTTCAAAGTAATATTAAAAAACGTATAAGATACTAAAAGCAAAACTCCATAAACTTTGTCACAGAAAAGGAGAAACAGATGAAGAATGAAAAGAAATTTACGTTAAAAATGCTAGCTGGCATAGTCACTTTCTGTTTGGTTATCGGATTGATTTGCATCCCCTTCGCCCTGGCAAGCCAGATGTGTTTTAAGTGCTGCGGAAGCGGGGTATGGCATACCGACAACAAAATCCCGTGCAGTGGAAAAGGTTGTAATTATTGTATAAAATGCAATAGCTGTGGCGGATCAGGAAAAATCCCCGATTCAGCCAAACGATGCGGATCATGCAAAGGATTGGGACAGGTGCACAGCGGTAAAAAGGCTTGTACGGGGGCAGGATGTAGCAGTTGTGCTCCTTGCAAGACATGTGATACAAAGGGCTGGGTAGGCGCTCAATAAGAAATATTCTGACATTATGCTGACTCGCATGGTAATTCTGGTGTTCCCGCTATCTTTGTACGCTTTCTGAAACCTACGTCGAGTTCAAAAAACCTGTTTGATGATCGCTGCTACGGCTATCACATGGAGGCAAGCTATCGAGGCTAGGTAAAATAACAAATTATTGCGGTGGACGGCAAAGAACGCCGCCAATGAATTCTATCGTTGAGTGATGCGAAAGTCGTTCTTTAGAGAGGCTTCAACAAAGAAAAAACAGAAGCATCGAAACAAAAAGGAGCCGCACGTTGACTCACCATTCCGGCGTGCAAGTGCACAAGATTCAGGCGGCCGTTCTGCGCAAGAAAGGCGGCCCCTTGAAGATCGAATCCCTCGATCTGGAAGGTCCGAGAGACGACGAAGTCCTGGTGCGCATCGTCGCAACAGGCATCTGTCATACCGATATAGACTTTTGCGAAGATTGGGACGCAGCAGCTAAGCCGGTAGTGTTGGGTCATGAGGGGGCAGGCGTGGTAGAGCGGGTTGGCAAAGGCGTGAAGGGTGTCAAGCGCGGCGATCATGTCGTGCTCTCTTACCAGTCCTGCGGCCGCTGCCGTCAATGCCGGAATGGATACCCTACAGATTGCGAGCACTTCTATGAGGCGAACTTCGGTTTCAAACGTCTGGATGGCAGCAATGCATTCCAACGCAGTGACGTCAGTGGGCACTTCTTTGGTCAGTCTTCGTTCGCCACCCATGCCCTGGCGACCGAACGCAACCTCGTCGAGGTTTCCAAAGACTTACGTCTGGAGATTCTGGCTCCGCTGGGTTGCGGCCTGCAGACCGGGGCTGGCACCGTGATGAACTCGTTGGAGGTCTCCGACGGGGCAAGCATCGCCATCTTCGGCACAGGATCGGTTGGCCTGGCGGCGGTTATGGCGGCTCGTATCGTCGGCGCCAACCCGATCATAGCTGTCGACATTAACCCTGTGCGGCTCGAACTTGCCCTGGAGTTGGGAGCCACCCACTCGATCGACAATCGTCATGATGAGGTTGCTTCACGCATCACCGGTATCACCGGTAGTGGCGTTGATTACGTGCTGGAAATCACTGGCAACCCGAAGATGCACCAACTTGCCATTGACGTGTTGAATCCCCATGGCATTGTGGTGCTCATTGCCTCCCCTAAGGGCACGGATGTTTTGCCAGAAGGGCGGAAAACCCTCAGCGTAATCCAGGGCGGCGCCGTGCCGCAGCGCTTTATCCCTAAACTGATCGCGCTATACCAGGCAGGGCAGTTTCCCTTTGACCGCCTTGTAAGATTCTATGACTTCAGCGAGATCAACCAGGCCATCGCTGATGCCAGGCACGGCGACACCATCAAGCCCGTGCTGCGAATTAGCGATGCGTAAGGTAATGGAAGCAAAAGGGGGCACCCATTAGCGGGGAAACATAAGATAGAGTCCAAAAGCTATGGGACGATCCCGATTTAATTAAGATACCTGTGTTGAGGACTTCCTGAAATCGGGTATAAGTAATAGGCAATTCTCAAGAGTATATTTTAATGAAGGGATACCAAAATGATCTTTAAACAATTAAATAAGACCTCGTGTAAAACCTACCTTATCGGTTCAGAAAATACGAAAGAAGTAATTGTGGTAGATGCTGTTCTGGAGCAGGTAAATGAATATGTATCCCTCATTAAAAATGAGGGACTAAAACTGACCCATGTGTTAGATACCCATACCCATGCAGACCACATCTCAGGGTCTGGTGCACTGGCTGACCTTACGGGTGCCGTATACGTCATGCACCAAAACTCCCCTGTCCGCTGTGTGGCATTCCATGTCCCTGATGGGTTTGACTGTCACCTGAGCGATATCCCGGTAAAAATCATGCACACACCGGGTCATACGAAGGACAGCATGTGTCTTATCTTTTCAGACCGCATTTTGACGGGGGATACCTTATTTCTGGACGATGGTGGGGCAGGACGTACAGATTTACCAGGCGGTGACCCTGGTGAACACTGGGAATCCTTACAAAAGATCATGCAATTACCGGATCATTTAGTAGTATACCCCGCCCATGAGTATCGCGGTCGAGAACCGTCCAGCTTGGGCGAGCAGAAAAAACGCAATCCCAATTTACAGCCCCGTTCAAAAGAGGCATATATCAAATGGCTTACTGAAATGAAACTGGGTCCTGCAGACTGGATGAAGGACGTGCTGAAGGCTAATTATGCCTGCGCCCGTGATCCCAAGGCTGCATGGATCCCGGTAGATGCGCCAGCCTGTGAGATCAAGGGTACTCTGTCTCCCGGGGTGAATGAAGAGCCGGTGCCCACCATTCCTGTGGCAGAGGTTAAACGACGTGTGGAAACGAATCAGCTCGATGGCACGGTTATCCTGGACGTCAGAGAACCGGCAGAACTCAAAGGAGAGTTGGGGGCCATTAAGGGTGTTGTCAATATCCCTGTGGGACAGGTAACACAAAGGCTGAAAGAGTTGGAAAAGTTTAAAGATAAAGAGATTATTACCGTATGCCGGAGCGGTGGTCGCGCCCATACCGCAGCTGCTATTTTGCTGAAGGCGGGGTTCAGGAAGGTCTTTAATATGAGCGGTGGTATGACTGCCTTTCGCCAGGCAGAAAAAATGAAATAGTGATGGTTTTCATTCTCGCAACTATTTGTAAATCTCTTCGCTGGTTCAATCGTCCTCGATCGAACCGAAACATTTGGTATAATTCCGTCTCACAGTACAAGTTCAAACTTTAGAGTACCGTTCAAATATATGGTTCAATCTGCAAGATTGAACCAGCCTTGAGATTTCGTACTTGTTTCACCTGATAAGGCTTGGATTTATTTCCTTCCCGCTGAAGATTAATCTTCTCCGCTATTCCTTCCTTTCTAAAGATATGATGACTGCCTCGAACACGAACTTCAAAACCAAAATCTTTCAGCAAGTTGCATAAATCTTTAAATTAAATATTTGCATCGGAAGTTCCGCTTAGAATTTTAAGTAAAAGCTTTTCATGCTTACCCATTTGTTTTATCTTAACAAAAATCCATGTCAGTTAGGTAGGGCAGAGCATTGCCTGCCAAAATATTATTCACCAAAATCTGCATCGGTTATCTCATCCATTTCATCTCCAACCCAATCTGGCAGATAAAACCCGTTTTTCACAAACCGGTGAAATGTCGAATACGGCCAGTCTTTGACACGTTTTACCAATCCATGCTTTACCGGGTTAAAATGGAGATAATCCATGTGTCTCCTGAAATCATCCTCATTACGAATCATGTGTTCTCAAAAACGCCGTTGCCATATCGTTGCTTCGCGGTATTTCCGTTTTGAATCGGTCATCCATTCGCTACGATGAAACAGGTTTTTAGCCCTTTTTGAAAATCCTGCCTTAATCATGCCCCAGCGTTTGGAATAATCACCGTCATTTTCCGGAAGGGTCCATATACAATGGATGTGATCAGGCAGCAGCACCCATCCGCAAATCGTAAATGGATATAGTTGCCGCACCTCATGAATTATGGCACGTAGAATTTGCCTGCTCCTCGGAATCACCAGGATATTCCGCCGTTTGTAGGTGACAACCGTAAAGAAATAAGTTATAGCCGATATCCGTATCCTTCGATAATTTGGCATATGCCTATTTCCCATCCACGTAATATTAATGTAGGGCGGGCATTGCCCGCCATAATCAATCCCACGATTCCCAAAGCGGCAAACACCCGAATATTTAACGTAGGCTGTTGTACGCGCGCCACCTACCCAACTACCGATTATTGGTCAAAACCATTTCGGTCCAATCCTTTATGCAGAACCAACCCCGAGTGCTCAATTTTTGGTAGGCAGTGCCTACCCTACCTGACTAAACTTGTCGAAGTGACAAAGCGCACCCAACGAAACCATAATGCTGATGGGTTCACTTCGTTTAACCCATCCTACTCGACTATTAATCTCGGTAGGTCTGTTGCTCGCTTGACGATGCGTCTACAGTACTTTGTCTAATCTCACCGTATTATCCAGACCCTAGCCCTTAACCGGACGGGATTTCCGGATGGGTTTTCACCTCACGGTTTCTACCCGTTTCGGTACATTGTCGAGAGGGCTCCACACCCCATCATCAGCGCAATGGTAGCATGCCTCCCTAGGGTACTGATGGGAATACATCAGGTATAATCAAGAAGATAACTCCTTGTTATACAATCAATTATGCAACCTCGGGTCGCAACTAACGATGAGTATCACTTGCGCCGAGCAGAGAAATAATGGGGGGGACAAATCTTTTTCGCTTGACAAAAGCCTTCTAATGGGTGACCCCTCTTTCTCCTTTCTCCCCGTGAGCTAGCATACAACTTTATAAATTGAAAGAGCTAGACCAATTAAAAGGCCACCAAGCACAACAAAATAAAACCACATTATACCACAGAATAACTTCCTGTATGGTTTTTCACCAGTCTTCGTTCTTTTACCGGCTACTGCATCTTCAATTTTTGTACTTAGGTCGAGTTCTTTAACGTGTGTTTTAGTTTGGGTCAGTTTTTCCAGATCCAATAGAGCATCAACCGATCCACGAAGAAGTTGGTTGTAATACTTAAAGTCGAGAATCCAGACAGCAACCCAGAAAACATTAAGAAAGAAGAATACGCCAGCCATTATTGCCCAGTTAAACCCAGATTCACCTCCATTTTTACTTAGAATTGCCCCAATGGAAGTAATTGCGGCAACCCCACCAAGTGCCTGTGTTCTTAGCTTGATAAGTAGATCATTGAAGTGCTTGGCGATATTTTCATATCTATCCCACACTTCGAATATTGGTGTGCCATCTTGGTCAGACATAATGTTTTTCCTTAATGCTTACCTGTATCTAACGCTTGCGCTCAGCCTTGGACAAAAATATCCTGCCCGAAAATATTGTTAAACCTAAATCCTGCAAACAAGGCGAAGCCTTGTTGCAGGATTAGGCCAGAAATGGTAGAATCTCCAAGGGATTTCAAGGTATTTTGAGAATAAAAACACCTAAAAGGAGGTTCACCTTTTCAATGAA
>SOEU01000024.1 GCA_021646415.1 Candidatus Brocadia sp. | reverse complement strand
GCCTTTCTCCTGTTGGCGACGCCACGTGGTGAGATTGGACGAGTAGAGTCCTTCACGACGTAAAAGCGCCCCAATTTGACCCTGTGTAGTACATGCCTCCGCCTCTTGAAGGATGCGGAGTTTGTATTTCGCGGTGAATTTCCTCCGAACAGACTTCTCTGTTACTTCAGGGTCAGGGAAACGACCGCTTGGGATTGCGCCGCCAGGGGAAACTCCAGTCGCCCTACGGGCTCCTTCCGTTTCCCCTGGCGTGTTATTTGTTTTCAGACTTATTGTACTACTATTTTTCATAGTTTTTCTCCTTTACGCCCTACACTAAACTATATGGGGTAAAGTGTCTAACTATTATTGACACAGAGGGTTAGTTACAAAAACCGAACCGTTTTTAACAAAGCAAGGAAGGTTCTTAAAGAGATAAAAGAAACCTGCGATACTTTATACCACAAAAAGGACAAGAAAATACCAAAACTAGTAGGAGAAATTGATACCCTGTTTAAAGACATTGCAAAAGAGTTGAAACGTGCAAAACTTAAGTGGTCAATTTAGAAACGGCAATTAACACATAAACAATGTTGAATTGTTCGTAACCTCTTAATTTATAACTGCTCTAGGATAATTAGGGACAGACACTATATATTGTGCTTTGTTTCTTCGTCCTGCCTCTTGGCAAGACGCTTAATATTCTACCTGCTTTTCTCCCTAACTTCGCAATAAACTCTTCCCTGGAAGGGAAAGTAGGGGTCAAACAAATGACCCCTTTGTTCCTTTTGAAAACTGAATTCTCGGACAGTCTGTTAAAAATTAAGTAATTGCTTCTTCAAATTTGTTATCTTGTCACGCAGGTTTTTATTCCTAATCAGCTCAGCATTCGTCTGGCTGTATCTCATGGTAATTTCCGCACCTGATTTTTATATGCTTTCTTCGTTAATCAGGGATTAAGGGCTAATATAATCAGACTCAGTTTTCATCTAAAACTTGACTCCTTTTCAAATAATTTGTTATTCTTAGTAAGATATGAGTAATTATATTGTTCTTGTCAAACAGGTTCCGGACGTCACTCAAATTACCGGCAACGCCTTTGATCCTGAGACCGGCACCCTCAAACGTGGGGCTTTGCCCAGCGTTATCAACAAACTTGATACAGACGCACTGGCGTTTGCCAGCAAGATGAGGCAAGCTTCCCCGGGAAAGATTGTTTGTCTCACCATGGGTCCTCCCATGGCAAAAGATATCTTGATATATTCATTGACCAGGTGTGCAGACTCTGCGGTGCTTCTTACCGATAGGGCGCTAGGAGGGGCGGATACCCCTGCGACTGCTAATCCACTGGCACATGCAATAAGGCGGATAGTTAAGGATATGTTTAACGGCGATAATGATTATGTGGTGATAGCAGGTATGCAATCGGTTGACGGTGATACCGCTCAGGTTCCACCACAGGTAGCTGAGGAATTGCAGATACCCTGTATCGCATATGCCACGGATGTCGAATGTATTGATGAGAAGTTTAGAATTAAGAAAATCGTTGCGGGTGGGAATCAGTGGGTAATTCCGAAAACACTCCCATGCGTGATAACGGTTGCCAACTATGAGTATCCGTTGTTTGCATCTTTTCAGAGGTCACGATGGGCCAACAAATTTACCGTTATTACCTGGACCGCAGAAGATATAAAACCCACTTTATTCGGTACCAATGGCTCAAAGACACGTGTGATAAGGGTCTTCCCGCCACCAAAGAGCTCCAGGAAAAATAAGCATGTTAATAATATTGCTGAGTTTGTTACCGAGTTGGTTGAGGACTATAAAAAAGGCGGATTCCATAGTGCTTTTGAAAAGGAAGGAACAGATTATGTACTCCCGTCAAAAAGAACTGGTGATCCATTTAACCGCGATTATGAATTTACTGATAAGGAAGTTAAATTATTCAAAAAGGTCGCACAGGCACTTTCCAGGATGGGAGTAACCGATATACATCAGCTTAACGAAACACTCGTTGATAGGGTTCTGGAGATTATTGAAGAGAAACCAACCAAACGGATGATCCTGGAAATGTTTGAAGGATATAAGATCACCCAACCGAGTTATACGGGCGATGTTTGGGTAATTGCTGAACATGATGGTGAAAAGATGATTGATGTTACATCAGAACTCCTTGGAAAAGCCAATAGCCTGGCAAATTCGTTACAGGTGAAGGTTGGCGCTGTGATTGCGGGTCATAGATGCAAGCATATGTCGGATGGACTCGTTGCCGCCGGTGCCGATGATGTTCATATAATAGAAGATGAACTCTTAAAGGAGTTCAGGCCCGGGCCATATAAAAAAGTGATTGCTGGGGTGATAGAAAGACACGGTCCACAAATTGTTCTATTTGGCGCTACCCCTCTGGGGAGAACCCTGGCTCCCATGGTTGCTTATCGTCTTGGTTGCGGGCTGACAGCCGATTGTACCGGATTGGATATCAGGGATAATACAAGGCGGGGCGCTATCGCAATATTGATGCAGACCCGTCCGGCATTGGGTGGTAACGTAATGGCCACTATATGCACCATAAATTCAAGAATACAAATGGCAACTGCCAGACCGGGAGTCATGAAAAAACTGAAACCCGATCCTTCGAGAAAGGGGAATATTATAGAGCACAGGGTTGCCCTTTCAGAAGCGGATATTGATTTTGACATTATCAGTACAGAATTGAGCGGTGGGATTTCAAAACTTGCTACTGCTGATGTGGTTGTATCAGGCGGCAAGGGTCTGAGGAATAGAGATACTTATAATAAGCTTGTGAGCGATTTGTCTCTTGCGTTGCAGGAAAAACTGAATTGCCAGGTTGAGCGCGGGGCATCCAGGGCAGCCGTGGAGCATGGCTTTATTGACCGTATCCATCAAGTCGGGCAGACGGGAACCGCTGTGAGTCCCAAGCTGTACATTGCTCTTGGAATTTCAGGCGCCATCCAGCACTTAATTGGTATTGAAAATGCAGGGATAATTGTGGCCGTCAATTCCGATCCGCAGGCACCCATATTCAAGCACTCAGATTACTACATCATTGGAAATGCAGAGGAGATTGTACCCAAAATCATTGAGGCATTAAGACATTGACCTGTGATAACCGGAGAAATCAATCTTTAATGTACAAATATTCATTATGATGATACAAGAAAAAGATTATACACATGTTTCAATCCTTGTTATAGGTGCTGGACCTGGTGGCCTGGCTGCCGCAATTGCAGCCAAAAGTGCACATAAAGATGCAGACGTCGTGGTTCTGGAAAAGGGAGGGTCCCTTGGCAGCCACAATCTGTCTGGTGCAGTTCTGGAAATGGCCTCATTAAAACGCCTGCTTGACGAAGCCAGCCCTGATTGGCTTTCCATGGAAGGAGCTGATCATATCACAGGAAAGGAGGTAAAAACTGATGACGTCTGCTTCCTCCTGGGAAAAAAATTTGCCATCAACATCTCACCGCTCATTAAGATTGGGAAGAAATTGGGACTATCATTTGGTGAAATGGACAATAGTGGTGATCATATTATTTCAATA
The DNA here is from genome assembly GCA_021646415.1 of Candidatus Brocadia sp. Lineage (NCBI taxonomy): Bacteria > Pseudomonadati > Planctomycetota > Candidatus Brocadiia > Candidatus Brocadiales > Candidatus Brocadiaceae > Candidatus Brocadia > Candidatus Brocadia sp. Next base: position 42,033 of record SOEU01000024.1, on the reverse strand, counting down.
GGTAAGTTGACGAGATTTCTTGGTAAAATTGCCATCTCGCTGGGTATCGAGGTTTATACAAGCTTTGGCGTGAAGGAAATCTTATATGAGCAGACACGGAAAGAAGTTTACGGAGTTAAACTTGTTGATCAGGGTCTAGACAAAAAAGGGTATCAACAACCCAATTACCTTGAGGGCGAGACGATTACCGCGGATATTATTATCCTTGCCGAAGGAGCGGATGGCCTTGTTACCGAGGATTTGGTTGCAAAGGCCGGCCTACAACGAGAGATCAATCAGGTATTTTCGGTTGGCGTTAAAGAAATCATTCGGGTTAGTAAAGAGCGCTATGAATCGTTCGGCAATAACCGGGTGGTCCATACACTGGGTTATCCGTTATGGTTTCCCCTATTTGGCCCAGAAATTTTTGGGGGTGGATTTGCGTACAGCTATGGTGATAATCAGATCGCGATTGGCATTATTGCGGGGGCTGACTGGAAGTATTGTAACTTTAATCCGCAAAAGGCCCTGGAAGATTTTAAACGTCATGCGTTTGTCCGTCAGTTCATTGAAGGAGGCGAAATAATTGAAGCCGGTGTAAAAATGATCCCTGAAGGGGGTTATTATGCATTGCCTCGTTACAAACAATCAGGCACCAATGGCAAGACAACGGGTACTGTCGGTTACAAAAATGTGATGATCGTTGGCGACAGTGCAGGTTTTGTAAATATGCACAAGATCAAGGGACTCCACAATGCCGTTGAATCCGGATTACGTGCTGGCAAGGCATCAATTCAATGTCTCAACGATCCTAGCAAGGCTGCTGAAGTCTACACCCATCTGTTAGAACAAAATTCAGTAATAAATGAAATGAAGTCTGCCAGAAATTTTCGTGCAATAATCGCAAAATTTGGTCCAACATTCGGTTTCCCATTTTCGATTATTGGCAAGTTCTTACCTCGGTTTGGTATGGAAAGAGATTTCAAGGCAATGACCTCAGCCAAGTTCAAATATGGTATTCCAGGCAAATTTGACAAGACGACCTTCGTCTCATTAGCTGGTACAAAGCACAGGGAAGACCAACCTGCGCATCTCCGTATTTCAGACCAAAATTTTTGTATCAATAAGTGCGATCGCCTTTTTGATCGGGCATGCATAACGTTTTGTCCCGCAGGTGTTTATGAGCAGGTTGGAAATGATACCCTTCCAGCAAATCCTTCGAATTGTATCCACTGCAAGACCTGCCAGAGAAAGTGTCCTTTTGATAATATCAGATGGACTGTACCAGAGGGCGGTGGAGGGCCCAGATACAAACAGATGTAATTCATTAGATAATACGTGGATAACGGTTTCCGGTTTTTCAAAACTATCCAACGTTAAGTTTTGCCTATGGTTTCTTAGAAGCCGCTCTTTCAATAGTCGTACTGAGATAGTTCGCTGCTTCATCCGTATCGCGCCAGTTTTCGAGTTCTACCCATTTTCCCGGCTCAAGGTCCTTGTAATGTTTGAAAAAGTGGACAATCTGGTCGAGCAAAATTGCCGGTAACTGTTTGTACGAAGACACATCCTTGTAGAAGGGGTGGAGTTTGTCAACGGGAACAGCAAGCACCTTTTCATCCCGGCCTTCTTCGTCACGCATGACTAACATGCCAATTGGCCGGCAACTATTCCTGTACAGAAACAATCATGCATGGAAGCAACACGTAATGCAAAAATTTTACAGAATACCGTGTTTCTCACGTTCTCCAGAAAATTGTAAGAACACCTTACCATGAAGCAATGAGAAAATCAAAAATAAAGATAATTAAGTGCTAAGAATTACGTCACATCTCGGTATTCTACATGGTGAGTAAATGAATGAAAAAATATACCTCAATTTTTCAAAATTCTATTGAATTTCATTGAGAAATTTGTTTCACTAAGCAACTTAATTTATTTATTCCACATATTTTATTTCAAACTATTTGAGGGAGCCAATCAATTATGATGATACCGAGGTTGGTATTCTTTACCAAAGGTGTTGGAAAACATAAAGACAAGTTACAGTCATTCGAACTTGCCCTGCGAAAAGCAGGTATTGAAAAATGCAACTTAGTAAGAGTATCAAGCATCTTCCCACCGAATTGCAAGATTGTCACGAAGGAACAAGGTACTGCAATGCTAAAGAGTGGACAGGTGATTTTTTGCGTAATGAGCGAGAATTCTACCAATGAGCCTAATCGGATGATCTCCGCCTCTGTTGGCATGGCGGTTCCATCCGAGCACGAGCACTACGGATATCTCAGCGAACACCATGCCTTTGGAGAAACTGAAGAAAAATCAGGCGATTATGCAGAAGACCTTGCCGCCACCATGCTGGCCACTACTCTGGGTATCGAATTCGACCCTGCAAAAAACTATGATGAACGGAAAGAAACGTATCGGATGAGTGGTAAAATCGTAAAAACGAGAAATATCACACAAGCAGCGCGGGGGGACAAAAATGGCTTGTGGACTACCGTAGTTGCAGCGGCTGTATTTATTTTATAACCATGTTTTTATCTAACCGAAAGAAGCCGTGTAAACAACTCAAACAGCTCAAACCGTTTGTTATTTGCCTTCCTCATACTTCAACATGACAAATCTCTGTTGCTTTTTGATTTCATCATCAGCATGCATCAGCCCGGTCTGCAATGCAGGAAAGGATATCTGGTGACGTGGAAGTACTAACGACAGGATGCATTGTTGCCCCCAGGGGTTTCAAGGCAGGTGCTACCTATTGTGGAATAAAAACGGTAAAAGACAGTTTTGATCTGGGAATTATCTTTTCAGAATTTCCTGCAACTGGCGCCGCCTTGTTTACCACAAACCAGATCTATGCGGCACCGGTAAAGCTCAGCAGAAAAATCATTCAAATGGGTCGCGTGCGTGCCTTCGTCATCAACAGCGGCAACGCCAATGCCTGCACGGGAGAACAGGGTTACAAAGATGCCGAAGAGATGGTACGGATTGCGGCAAAATGCCTGAAAACCCCTGAAGATGAGATACTGGTCGCCTCCACAGGGATTATTGGAAGACCACTTCCCATGGAAAAGGTTTTTGCAGGTATTAAGGCCTCTGCTGCGTTTTTGGGAAACACCCCAGAGCATGGTAATGCCATGGCACGGGCCATCATGACGACGGATACGAAACAAAAAGATATTGCCGTTAAACTAAAGATAAACAACAAATTTGTAGTAATTGGTGGAATTGCAAAAGGGGCAGGGATGATTGCCCCAAACCTTGCAACCATGCTCTGTTTTCTTACGACTGATGTCTCCATGCCGGCATCACTCCTTAACGAATGCCTCAGAAACTCTGTAGAATCCTCTTTTAATTGTATCACCATTGACGGTCACATGAGTACCAACGACACCATTGCCATTATCGCAAACGGTGCCTCTGGGGTAAATATCCCCTCGAAAAATCACGATCTCCAGGTCTTTCAGCAAGGACTGGATTATGTGACCAGCTATTTGGCAAAGGCCATTGTGATGGATGGTGAAGGTGCCACAAAATTTATTCAGATTGATGTGATTGGTGCAAGGTCACGCAGTGATGCAACAAAGATTGCCAGGTCCATTGCAGATTCGCCACTGGTAAAAACGGCAATGAACGGAGAAGACCCCAACTGGGGACGCATCGTCTCCGCTGCTGGTTATGCAGGTGTGGAACTGGATGAATCAAAAACCAATCTCTCTATAAACGACATCCTGATCTTTGCCAAAGGGATGCCAACACAGTGCGACCTCAATGTACTCAGTACCTCCATGAAAGGCAGGGATATCAAGATTCGCCTGGAACTTGGACTGGGGAACTTCAAGGATACCATGTGGACGTGTGACCTGTCACATGAATACATTACCATTAATGCAGAGTACCACACGTGATCTTTTTGGCAAAGCATCAATTCAACCCGCCAAATACTCCAAAAAACAACAGATTGCACCCACAAATATTTTCAAACTTCCGAAGTAAAGTCTCTCTCCATTACTGTTTTGCGGCCATCTGTTTTTGCTTTCTCGATTGCCTGATTACACAAACGGCGAACGATATCAGACAATACTTCCGCAACATTGCCCGCCGTATTCATGTCAGCAGTAGAACGTATGTAATTCTTAAGTTTGGACACAACTATCAGTATTTCTTTTTCGCTCATGTTATCTTTCCTTTCTCTTGTTAATACAATGAATGAATTGCTTTTTTGAAAATCTATCCTATTTTATAAAATCCACGCTAAAATACAACGCAATTCAACCAATACGTACAACTAAAATTTTCCAAATTACTCAGATGCACTATATGTCATACCAAAAGCACTAGCAACTGCCTTGTTTGTAAGCTTTCCCTTTACCATGTTGACACCTCTCAGTATGGCAGGGTTTTCTCGTGCTGCAGGCTCGTATCCCTTGTCAGCAATCTCCAGGGCATATGGCAGCGTTACGTTGGTCAGTGCATGGGTTGATGTGCATGCCACGGCACCGGGGATATTGGTCACACAGTAATGGATAACATCATATTCCTTGTAAATAGGATTACTATGGGTTGTGGGTTTGCTCGTTTTCACACATCCCCCCTGGTCAATGGCTACGTCAACGATCACTGCACCGGGTTTCATCGTTCGAACCATTTCCCTTGTTACGACACGTGGTGCCCGCGCTCCTTCAATGAGTACGGCACCAATGAGCAAGTCGGCATCCCGTATCTTCTCCCGGATATTCTGGGTATTTGACATGAGCGTAACTACATTTTTTGGCATGATGTCATCCAAATATCGTAGCCGATCTATATTGATATCGAGGATGGTAACTCGCGCCCCAAGCCCTGCAGCCACCTTTGCGGCATTGGTACCTACAACACCACCACCTATGATAACCACCTCTGCAGGGGCTACCCCTGGTACCCCGCCCAAAAGTATACCGCGCCCAAGCATGGGTTTCTCCAGATATTTTGCACCCTCCTGGATGGACATCCGCCCTGCCACCTCACTCATGGGTGTCAGGATCGGGTGGCGCCCATGTTCGTCCCGTATCGTTTCGTAGGCAATGGCTACCACCCTTGCCTTCAGTATCGCGTCTGTTAATTGTTTCGAAGCAGCAAAGTGGAAAAAAGTGAATACGATCTGGTCTTCTCTCAGCAAAGGGTATTCTTCAGGTAAGGGTTCTTTGACCTTCATCACAAGCTGTGCTTTATCGTAAATTTCCCCTGGCTCATCAACAAGCTTTGCACCCGCACTTGTATATTCCTGATCAGAGATGCCGCTCCCTAAACCAGCGCCCTTTTCAACAATCACAGCGTGTCCGCGTTTCAACATCTCCTCCACACCTGCAGGAATAAGAGCCACCCGATACTCATCTGATTTAATCTCTTTCGGTACGCCAATAATCATCTGAATTTCTCTTCAAAAAGAATGTAGAGTCTGATAAAATCACTCCTAACTTTTAACCACGAATCGAACCCGGCTAAACATGAGAGAAAGGAAAATATTCGCAGAAATTTGTGCCAATTCGTTGCTCAATAATTCTTTGGGTCTATCGGTCAAACGTAGTGTACACAGACGGTAATTTTTGTCAAGCTAAATCGGATTCCTTTAAATCCTGTCAAAAAACATGAAGACGTGTGCCTTTATTACGCTTGGATGCAAGGTCAATCAGTATGAGACCCAGGCCATACGGGAATCCCTTGCCGCGAAAGGATTCATAGAAACCGCTCCTGAACAAGCTGCTGATCTTTATGTAATCAACACCTGTACGGTCACCTCGGCCAGCGACGAAAAATCACGACAATACATCAAAAAGGTCAGACGAAAAAATCCCGCGGCAACAGTCGTTGTTACCGGGTGTTATGCAGAGTCAGATACCGAAACCATTAAAAAACTGGAAGGTGTAGACTTTGTGATTACCAAGGCAGAAGAGGCACAATTAGCGGAAATTGTCAGTAGGGACACGGTGCACCGTGTCCCTGCTTCCCCTTCGAAGAGGGGGGGATGGGGTGATGATACATATATTCCCAGGTCCGAGAAAGAATCTATTTACAATCTTAAAATAAGTCATTTTGCAGGGCATACAAGGGCATTCCTCAAGATCGAAGACGGATGTGACTTGTATTGTTCCTATTGTATCATCCCTTACGTTCGCGGAGGTATCAAGAGCCGGAGACCACAGGATATCCTGGAAGAAGCGCAACGTTTAATTGATAACGGTTACAAGGAGATTATCCTGACCGGCATTCATCTGGGGGCTTACGGCAAGGACACTCAGGGAAACTACCGTTTATTGGATATTATTCAGATGCTCTGTAACCTATCAGGATTAGAAAGACTCCGACTAAGCTCTATCGAAGTTAATGAAATAACTCATGATTTAATCGACCTTGTTGCACATACAAACCAGATATGCCCCCATTTTCATATTCCATTACAAAGTGGAGATGATTTTATTCTGAAGAGGATGAACAGAAAATATTCCTCATCTCAATATTTAGAGGTACTTGATAGCATCCGTTCAAAGATTGATTCACCGTCATTTACCACTGACGTCATAGTAGGCTTTCCGGGAGAAAAGGATGCACACTTTGAAAATACTATCAATCTCTGTAAAAAAGTTGGCTTTAGCCGGATGCATATATTCCCTTTTAGTGCACGAGAAGGTACCCCTGCGGCGAAAATGACTGACCATTGTCACCCTCAGATTATCAAAAAAAGAAAGACACTCCTGGATGCTGTGGCAAAAACTTCAGCCTTTTCCTACAAGAAACATTTTTTAAACACACGCGCTGAGGTCCTTGTAGAAACGGAAAGAGACTCAAAAACAAACAAATTATGTGGATACTCCGAACGGTATATCAAGGTTTTATTTGACGGACCGGAAACCATCAAAAATTCAATTGTTTCGGTACGGATAGAAGAAGTTACCCCCTTGCTGATGACGGGGACTTTACAATAACTGCAAAAATTAAAAATAAAAAGGCAAAATGACATATCAAAGTTCAAATAGAAGACAAAAGACTATCTTTACATTTTGATTTGTATTTTTAACTTTTTATCTTTGATTTTTGATATAAAGACACTCTGTAATTTACAGTTTAAATTAGTTCTTGTAACCCGGATTGGAAAAATTTCATGAAACACTTACTATCCATAACAAGAAAAATATTTATCCTGAGTACCTTTGCTATTTGTGTTTTTTGTACCTCACCCTCTTTTGGTTTGCCGGCCGACGATGTCATACCACTGGTTGATGGAGACTATTACCCACAGGTGCACCAGGCATTAACCACCGCAAAGAAATCTATCCTGTGTGTCATGTACATAGCCGATATTAATCCAAAATATAAACAGGGGTGGGAATATAACCTGGTCAATGACCTTATTAACGCTCATCGGCGTAGCGTAAATGTAACAGTTATTTTTGATCAAAATGTCATGTTTTGGGAAACTGGGAAAAAGGGTAAGAAAACAGGAAGGAAAAGCGTAGACGCATACGAACTGCTCAAAAAAAATGGTGTCCCTGTGTATTACGACAGTATTGACCGTGTTACCCACAGTAAGATATTGGTCATCGACGATTATATCACCATTGTGGGGAGTACGAACTGGACGTATAGCGCGCTAAAGAAAAACCACGAGGCATCCGTCTTAATAAAATCACGCAGCGTGGCAGAGTCATTTCTTGAAAGGCTTAAGACAATTTCAAAAAAATGACTAAAGGAACTATCGAAAAAAGAATCATAGTCGTTGAAATAGGAAGGGCAAGTAAGGCGATTCTTCATGAATTGGATAAAAGACTGAGATTAACTTTTGGACTATGATTTTTGAAATTCAAATGTTTGCAAAATAATCATTAACGGAGGAAAATTTTTGTCTGATATCCCAAATATAATATGTTTAGAAGGTGTAGGAGAGTTTTGTTCAGATGGATTGTCATTTAATGTGCCATTCAGTTTAATTCAATATCCTGCAGAAACAGTAATTATAGCTAAAATCAATCCAGAATATAAAAAATACGATAAAAATTGGAAACTTAAAGGATTTTTAAATACTGATAAAAGACCTATAGAATGCGAACATTTGCTCTTATCCTCGAATCCTATCTCGATACTCCAACGCGTACAAGATTGGAAGTTTATGTCTTTAAATGCCGATATTATTATTGGCAATAAATTAGATAAACCAATAAAAGAGGCTTATTACCCTTTAGTATCCTATTTTGAAGGGGTTTTTTCATTAACTGATGATAGATGGAATATAGAAGTTATTAATCCCAATAGCTCTGAGCAAACAAAGTCAATAGCAAAAAACTGGCAAATACCTATTGAAGGCTTAACTTTGCATCTTTCACATCCTAGTGCAACACTAGAACAATATACAGAAAAGGCATATCAAATTGCAAGGTTGCTATCATTAGCAAGTGGGAATGAGGTTACATTTCATAGGCAAATAATTTTATGGAACGAAGGCAATGAAGTAGAAATTTGGCGTAGGATGCTTGGTGGTGAGTTTGGACCGAGATTTTGTATATTAGAAACTTACATTTCGGATTACCTTCGAGAGGCACTTTCTTCTTGGAGAACATTTTCACCGCAAGAACAAGAGAATATTCGTATAGCCACCACTTATATTAATTTATCAGCTAATGGATACATGGATGAAAGGCTGCTTCGAATAACCCAAGCATGGGAAATGTTGGCTAATGCCTGGGGAAATCAAACGAAAGAAGTTAAAGACTCGGCTAAAGATCCAATTAAAGAATTAATCACAGAAGTAAATGATGCATATAGAAAATGGAAGGTTAAATTCTCAGACAAAGATAAAGATGGGTTTTTAAAATCAAGAATAAATGACGCTTTAAATTGGGATAAAGTTTTAAAAAAAATAAACCTGTTGGCTAATTCATACAAAATTAACACTCAAAAAATTGGACTTAATTTTCAACAATTAATCAAAGCCAGAAATGATATCGCCCATGATTGTAAAATGTCTAAAGCAATTCGAAATAATGCAGATTCTCCACCCTACAAACTTTTAATTGCAGGTCAGTTTGGCCTAAAAATTCTACTCCTTAAAAAACTAGGGTATTCAGGTAAAATAGTAACGAGTAAAAATGGGAGGCGTACTCATGAAGAAATATCAGAATATATCATTAAGTAACGGGAAGGAGAACTTGAGAAAACATAGTTCTATAGAAGGTTAAATGCGTTGGATAATTTGCTATGGCCGTAAAAGAATATATAATTCATTACAACGAAGATACAAGGAAAAGACATTATCATCAAATACAGAGCGGTAAGGTGGTAAAATTTATGGTTCAATTAGAGATTAAGCATGAAGGGTCTTGGAAAGAGGTTGTTCGATATGACTGTGCTCATGGCTATGCGCATCGCGATTCTTATAATAAGAAAGGTAAGCATATCAAAGAGGAATTACACCTTAAATTTGAAGATGCTTTGACTCTGGCTGATGATGATATTGACGACAATTGGGAGACGTATAAAAATAAATTTTTGAAGGGAGACATGCCATGAATATTTTGGAAAGGAAAAATACTGATTTAATTAAAGAGTTTAACAGATATGTGCGTGAGCATCCGGAGTTTGCAAATAAAATTCCAAATAATGCGATCGTAATTATGCAATTAGAGGGAGACGAGGAGTTTAATAGTTGGAGTTTTAAATTGGGAAAAATTCATGCTGAAAAGGGACAACCTATCGTATGTATTAGAATAAAAAAAATACAACCGATTCGCTCACGCATCGAAGAGATTGAAGTTGAGCAACAAACAGCATATTGAAGAAATAATTTTTAACGCATTTTCCATTAGACTTGTTTCCCTGGTATTTAAAAATGGTAATAGGAATCTTGTTTTATAATCTTTGTTCCTCTGCACCTCTGTGTTTTACTATTTCCAAAAATCTCAGATTCTTTATCTGTGTCATCTGTGTCATCTGTGGTTTCAACCTTTTTCCCTGTAAAAGTTTTGCCATGGGAGATGCCTCGAAGTTTGCTTTTGCACAATTGCAATATGATGGCGGGAACTGGAATCCCAGGCCAAATGCGGGAAAACGTCTTATGTGGGAAATTATCAAACGAACCAGTGTTGAGGCACGTATTGATACCATTACTCTTCGGGCGGATGATGCCAATCTTTTTGAATACCCATTTCTCTATATGTCCGGTGATCAGGAATTCCCGCCTTTCAGCGAGAAAGAAATCAGCAATCTGAAATTATACCTGGAATTCGGGGGTATGCTATTGATTGACGACTGCCTCGGAAAGAGCGATTTCGGGTTTGATAAATCTGTACGCCGGGAAATTAAACGGCTATTTCCCAACAAATCCCTGGAAAAGCTGCCTGCTGATCATATCATTTTTAAGTCTTTTTATTTGCTGAACCAGGCATACGGCAGGATTATGGAGAAATCTTATCTGGAAGGTATAACATTAGAGAATCGAACGGCTATTATTTATTCGCAGAACGATCTGGGTGGCGCCTGGTCAAAAGATCCTCTTGGGAGTTGGGAATATGAAGTAATTCCCGGTGGTGAGACACAAAGGTCTATGGCATTCCGCCTCGGGATAAATATTATTATGTACGCTTTAACAGGTGACTATAAACAAGACCAGGTACATCTGCCTTTTATCCTGAAAAGGCAGATGTAATGCATCTTTTTAAACCAGGACTTCGGTGACTTTTTCAATGTAACACGAGTTTTAGTTCGCACAGGGTGTAAGCGAACTGAAGTTCGCGCTACAATTGCAGATTTGAAATTCCTTATCGTCAGGGAAAGGTTTACTGCCTGAAAATATGTCAGACAATCCAACGTAGCAGGGTTAAAATTAAATCACTGAACAGTTACCTTTTGCCTTGCTTTTTTGGGAGATCCGGATTCTATTCCTATTTCTTCATCGGTAAGGTAACAGGCGGGGTCATGTTCCCACATATCACCATAGTATGCCTCTGCCCTGGCCCTGAAGTTTCCGCCGCAGATATTAAGCCACCTGCATTTTGCACAACGCCCTTTGATATAAGGGTTTTTGTTCTTCAGTCTGGCCATTAATTCATTGGAAGTATCCTCCCATATCTCGCTAAACTTCCTTTTCCTGACATTTCCAAAGGAATACTGTCTCCAGAACTGGTCGGCATGCACCTCTCCATCCCAGCTAATACAAGCAAGTCCCTTGCCAGAACTATTTCCCTCGTTCATCTGGAGGAGTTCATATACCTCTTTTGCCCTCTTTGGATTTTCCTTCAGGAGCCGTAAATACACATACGGACCATCGGCATGATTATCCACGGTAAGCACCTCTATTTTTCTGCCTTTGTCATGGGCCTCTTTGGTCTTATTGATAATAAGGTCAACAACCTCGCGGGTTTCTTTGTGAGAAAGGTCTTCTTCAATCAGGTTGGAACCCCTCCCTGAATAGACCAGGTGATAGAAACAGACCCTTGGGATATTTTCTTTTTCAATAAGTTGAAATATACCAGGAATATCATGTGCATTCCTTTTATTAATCGTAAAACGCAGGCCAACCTTAATGCCCACCGACATGCAATTTCGAATGCCTTCCAATGCAGCATCAAATGCACCGGGAATACCACGGAAACGGTCATTTGTCTCTTTAAGACCATCCAGACTGATCCCTACGTAGGAAAGCCCGAACTTTTTCAATTCATTTGCCTTTTCTCTCGTAATTAAGGTACCATTCGTACTAATAACCGCCCGCAAACCCTTCTCTTTGGCATAGCCAATTAATTCCAGGAGGTCTGCTCTCATAAGAGGCTCTCCGCCGGAAAACAGGATCACTGGAGCCCCATAATCTGCAAGGTCATCTAACATTGCTTTTGCCTCACCAGTAGTCAATTCATTGAGATATTCAATATCTTTTGATTGAGAATAGCAATGGATGCATTTCAAGTTACAACGTTGTCCTACATTCCATACAACAACAGGTTTTTTATCGTGAGAAAACTGTAACAAATGGGATGGCAGCTTCCTGGACTCTCTCCCATAACGTAACGCATCTGACGGTTCTACGGTACCACAATATAATTTTGATATACCAATCATGTTACTCCATCTCCTGCACAGGGTATATGTGCTAAAGTAACACATGGTAACACATGGTTACTTACCACATGTACGATTATAATGAACGGTGTAAATACGCTAGCATAGTGCTGTAAATAAATTATGCTAATCATTATAACTGAAAATGATTATTAAGTAAAAAAGATTTTGTGATTCCAAAAACTTATTGCCCTATTGCATAGAGTTTCCAATCTACACAACCGACATAGAGCGTACCTTTTGGATCAATCGCAGGGGAAGAAAGTAATGGGTCACCAATTGTTGCGCTCCATTTGAGAGTACCATCATTATTCAGGGTGTATAATTTACCATCCCATGACCCCACATAAATAACACCATTTGCATCGATAACAGGAGTGGCCGTAATTGAATTTCCGGTTTTGTATTCCCACTTCACAGTACCGTCTTTTTTTACCGCATATAAGCTGCCAGCCTGTGTACCAATATAGGCTACTCCTTCGGTGTCTATAGCCGGAGAAGAATGTGTTCGGCTGCCCAAGTCAAACCCCCACTTTAGCGTCCCATCGAAATTTGCAGCATATAATTTCCCATTCATATCCGCGACATAAACACCGTCACTGCTAACGGCAGGCGTAGAATCTATTTTACCTTCGGTTTCAAGACTCCACTTTAAAGACCCATCCTGGTTTATGGCATACAAATGTTTATCCCAGGAACCAATATAAATGGTATTATCACGATCTACGGCAGGAGAAGAAATCATAATAGACGCCCCGGTTTTATAACTCCATAATAGTTTTCCATTTGCACCTAATGCATAGAGCTTCCCGTCATAGGAACTGATATACACCGTCCCTTTGTCATCAATAGCAGGGGACGAATGAATAGCCCCGGCAGCCTGGAACTTCCATTTCATCTTTCCGTCAGGATTGATCACATAGAGCCTCCCGCTCACCGTACCAAAACAAACAACACCGTCTATGCCAATTGCTGGAGAACCAAATATCTCATCACCACTTTTAAAAGCCCATAATACCTTCCCTTTTGGAGTTATGGATAACAAACTGCCATCGGTGCTTCCTGTGTAAATAACCCCATCGGCATCCACAACAGGGGACGACCATATTTCACCAGAACTGGAAATACTCCATTTAACATTGTCGCTGGAAGGCCCCACAAAAGGCACACAACCAGTCCTTTGTAAATTATATTTATACATTGGAAACGTATCTGCAGTGCCCTGAGCATGAAGAGAGGAAATCCGTGACGTGCTACAGAACAGAAGTGTAATCGTTGACAAGAGGAGGGTTACAATACACGGAAAGACACTTTTCATTTTCATTATTTGCTCCTTCCAAAGCATTAAAGATCTGGAATAACTAGTTCTTGCCCAATTTTCAAAGATTTTTGATCCTTAAGGACCTTCCTGTTAGCGTTAAATATTTTGCTCCACTTTGTGCCATCATTATAATACTTTGTGGCTAACGTATAAAGCGAATCACCTTGCTGAATTATGTGTTTTCTAACGGTTTGTTTTGCATCTTCCATTTCGACTACCTGGGAAAGTGTCGGGGTCGTTATCTCCGTCTTTGTCTTTTCTTCAGGTATAATAAGTTCTGTCCCAATCCTAATGCTGTTACGATCTTGAATTTTATCCTGATTTGCATTGAAAATCAGTAACCACTTGGACTCATCCCCGTAGTATTTTCTTGCTATTTTACGAAGACTGTCACTATATTTCACCTTATGCATTCTGAATTTGGAGGTAGTCTTTCCATCGCTATAAGAAACGTCTTTCCAATCTTCCTGATTTGTGACTGATGCTTTTGTATCATTTGCGGTTACATTTACAGGTTCTTTCTCCTTTGCCTTCTGCCATTCCCCCTCGACAATATTGTCTTCTTTTTCTGCTGTTTGTTCCTCAATTTTTGTGGTATCCGCAACGATGGAGGTCTTTTGTGTCGTACTTTCTTCAGTACCTTTCAAGGCAGCCTTCGTCTCTTCAAGAGATTCCTGAGATGCGTTTTGCGTATCTGGTGATAATTGGCTTATGTCCAATACACCACTTTGTGTTTCTTCCTCTTCATCCGGAATAGGAATAGCTGGTTCTTTCACGCTCGTTCTTGTGCTCAGAAAGACGCCAATAATTGCCAGAATAATCACTCCTAAAGTTACACCAACTTGCACATCTCTTTTCATCGTTTTTTATTCCTTTCGAAGGTTTTAAAGGAACGAAGAACCCCAATAGAACACTTCCGATATTTTCACATTATTTTATGAATCAATATTTTATGTGCGTTTTCCACAAAAATCCTATTCATACCCAATAATTATTTACATAATGGAAATTGGACGATTGTTATCCCTCAAATGTTTTTTCGTTTTGTCTCCTTTCCCTGAATTGGATAATTTTGTCGTGGCAATACCTGACTTGTGGCAGAAAGGCCTTTCCAGTTAAGCAACATTGGGCAAGCAATGAATATGGTAGAATAGGTACCCACAAGGATTCCTACCAACATAACAAATGCAAATCCATGAACCTCAGACCCGCCCAGAAAAAACAAGGCGCACAATACACCAATAGTCGTGATGCCTGTCAGAAGTGTACGACTCAGGGTCTGGTTAATACTATCGTTAACCAGTTGCGGAGTCAATATCTTTCCCCGTCCCCCCATATTCTCCCTAATCCTGTCAAATACAACAATCGTATCATTCAGAGAATAACCCACTACAGTAAGAAACGCTGCTACCATGGCACTGTCAATCTTCATATTTCCAAATAAGTAGTCTGCAACCGCCACGGCACCAAGGGTAACCAGAATATCGTGAATAACGGCGATAATTGCAGCAGAACCAAATTTGAAGTCGCCGAAACGAAACCATACATAAAATATTGTTGCAATACAGGAGAAGATTACCGCCAGGATGGCGCGCCCCTTCATTTCACCAGCGACGGTGGCGCCGATACTCACGATCCTTTTTAGTGGCTGAGGTATTTCAAATGCACCTTTTATGGTCTTTTCAACTGTTTCAGCATTTTGAGAGCCAAGAACAATCTTGACAGCCTGGTATTCCCTTCCTTTTTCCAAACCCTGTTCAAGAATATTGGGGTATCCCGCCGAGGTTAGCACCTCTTCAATAACCTCTTTTTTCAATGGTTTTGATAACATCATGCGAAATTGTGCCTGATTTGTTTTCGTCATTTGAGGTATTTCAACGCCTGCCGTATCTCCAGAGCCCTCTTTAATCAATTCAAAAGAGACATCAACCTTTTCTTTATACCAGTTGTCTTTAAATTTATGAACGATATCTTCCTTAATTTTCTCCTGGATTTTTCCTGCGCTCAAAGGCTCCATACGAATTGCAAATACAGGTGCCGGGGCATTCCTTGAATAAATACTTTTTATGGCATCTTTTACAGATTTAATTCCACGAATCATCGTCACAAAACTTTCTTTACCAATACCCTCTTTCAATTCTACCCGAATCGCTTCATTTCCGATGATACTGACGCTCGGACTGGGAATCGTTTCCTTCAAAGTCTGTTTTATTTCCTGCAAACTTGTTCTTGGGCCTTCAATTTTGAGCTTACTTGTGCGTACCATAGGGGATTCTTTTGATAGTCCCGTTACAGTAATATTACTAAACCCCTGCTTATTCAGTTCAAAATTGAGGATAACGGGTTCTATAGGCTCACTTGCTTCCACATCCATGAAAGGTTTAGATGTCTGCATACCCACATCCTGAGCCTGCAATGTTTCAGTAATTTCACCCAGCGTTATTTTTACATCGTGGAAAACCAGATTATCTTTTAATCCATCTACAACCGAGCCAACCAGTTGCGGGCGTTTTTTAGCATCTTCCAAACCCGAAATATTCACTACATATTCTCTGGCTGGCTGATTAACAGGTGTTATCGATACCACATCTTCCTCACTATAACCTGCTTCTTTCAAGCTTTTCTGAATAGCCACTTCATCCACCGGTTTTTGCAATTCAAGATGAAAAACCAAAGGTTCGACAAAATCAATCCCTTTAAACAGCCCGGCCTTATCCAGAACCCTTTTTACGTCCTCTGTTATTTTTTGTTTTACCTTTTCCTCGTTAAGCTCTTTTATCCTGATACCAAATTCGTTTGCTGTTGACGCGAACTGGGTCAGACTCTCCTCAGACCAGATACTTTGCACCTCAGCCTCTTCATAACCCGTCTCTGCCAATGCAGTCCTTATAAATCCAGGTGGTGTTGGATTGTTTAGGTGTAAATGCACAAGGGTACCGCCGGTGAAATCAATATCATATTTTTTATTCCCGCGAAGAGTAAATATGGTAAGTCCGGCGATAATACATGCACCTGAAACAGCTACCAGAATAAAACGATAATTCAGAAATCTGACGTGAGGAATACCGATCAGTTTTAACATGGAAAACTTCTTGATCCAGCTTAAATCCATGAACAAATCATACATGACCCTTGTCACGAAAATGGCGGTAAACAGGTTAATAATCAAACCAAGGATTAATATCCATGCAAATCCTTTCACGGGGCCTGTGCCTACTGCGGCAAGTATAACACCTGTAATCAAGGTAGTAATGTTAGAATCGAAGATAGCAGAAAATGCCTTTTCATATCCTGCCTTAACGGCTGCACGGATAGGTTTCCCTTTGGCTTTTTCCTCGCGGATCCTTTCAAAAATAAGCACATTGGCATCGATTCCCATACCAATCATAAGCACCAAACCTGCAATACCCGGAAGTGTCATGGTGGCGTCGAGCAATGCCATTGCAGCAACTATCAGGAAGATATTTAATGCGTTTGCACAGTTGGCAACCCATCCTATTCCCATGTAATAAATACCGATGAAGAGAATGACGAAAATGCCACCTATTGCTCCCGCTATCAGGCCTCGGTTAATCGAATCTCTCCCCAAACTTGGTCCGACCATAGTTTCCATTTCAAGTTCAAGGTCAGCAGGTAAGCTTCCTGCCCGCATTATGGCAATGAGTTCGTTCACTTCATCCTGCGTGAAATTCCCTTCAATAATCCCCGCCCCAGGAATGCGGTCGCGTATAACAGGCGCTGAATACAGGATGCCATCCAGGATTATCGCCAGAGGTTTGCCAATATTACGTTCTGTAATCTGCCCGAACTTGGACTTACCGATAGCGTCAAACTCAAACCCCACAACCGGTTCAATCCCTTTACGGTCAGCATATATTCTGGATAGATGTTCACCGGAAATTGCTATCTTATTTTGAACAAGGAACCACTTACCAGCCTCACCCTCTTCACCCTTTTTCTTTCTTAACCAATGTTTATAAAAACCGGGGATTTGTTTCCCCTCCACGGCCTCTGTATATTCCGGACTGTCACTGCTGGCTGCCAATCTGAACTCAAGCTTGCCAAGCCGCGTAATTCGGTTCTTCAGTCCTTCTATTTCCGTTCTTGTTGCCCCCGGTACCTGAATAAGTATCCGATGGCTACCCTGTTCTTGTATTCGGTACTCTATAACACCCTGCGGGTCAATCCTCTTCTTGAGCACCTCGATAATTTCTTTTGTAATACCCGGACGATCTTCCCTTTCATCCACTCTAACCTTATAGAGTAATTCGGAGCCACCTTTGAGGTCTAATCCAAGTTTAATTTTACCCTTTGACACATATTCAACAACCTTGTTCCGGATATTCTTGCCGTCTTTGTCTGTTTCCTCGCTGATGATCATCTCCCGGACAACGGGATTTGTTATGAAAAACTGCGTCCATGATTTTTCTACTGTAGTCCGTTCTACTACCTTGCCGTCAATCTCTTTGACACGCTCTCTCTTCAAGACCTTTTCTGCCGGTGGATACAATACCATGGTACCAATAGCAATAACTACCGCAATGAGAGGTATCCTCCACCTTAAGTTTTTAATCATTTCTTTCTCCTCAACAGGCTCCCTTTCCGCTGTTTATGATAAACTGCCGATTCATAAAATATTATACCCTTATTTTGCTTCTTTGCCTTCCTTTATCGCCTCTTTAGACTCTTCGGTATCTTCATCGTGAAAAACCTCTAATACCGTAACAATCGCGCTCCTGTCGACTTTGATCTTTACATCTTTGGCGTCATCTACACGGAGGATAATTTCATTCTCTCTGACAGACGTAATAACTCCATGGACTCCCCCAGCCGTTACAACCCGATCGTTCTTTTTGATTCTGGACAACAGCGCCTTGCGCTCTCTTTCCTTTCTTTTCTGCGGTCTCAGTATCAAGAAATACATCACGACAAACATGAGTATAAATGGGAGCAACATCGACAGCATGCCACCTGGTGATTGTTTTCCTGCCGCTTGTAATAAAAAAAGCATCATATTCCTCCTAACCGTTATTAAAGATTTTCATTCGAAAGTACGATTTCCCAATCTGAGTCGTATCGCCAGTGCTTGTCACCCAGACTGTTTTAATAAAAAGTCTGCTTTAAAATCCTTAAATTCGCCTTTTATAATGGATTCTCTTATCTGCTGCATCAGGTTTTGAAAATAAAATATGTTGTGTAATGAAATCAAGGTTAACCCCAGGATTTCGCTTGCCAGAAAGAGATGCCGCAAATATGCCCTTGTAAAATTCCGGCATGTATAACAGCCACACATCTTGTCCAGAGGCTCTTTGTCTTCTTTATATTGGCTATTCAGGATCTTTATTTTACCGGTACTTGTAAAGGCACACCCGTTTCTTCCATTGCGTGTGGGAACAACGCAATCAAACATATCAATCCCGCGTTCGACAGCATTTATGATATCAATAGGAAATCCAACACCCATCAAATACCGAGGTCTTTCCTGCGGTAAATAATCTACGGTATAGTCAAGTACCTCGTTCATCAGGAATGCCCCTTCACCAACACTGAGCCCCCCAATTGAGTATCCCTCGAAATTCATTTCTACGAGTTTTCTGGCACATTCAATACGCAGTTCCCTGAATACACTTCCTTGAACAATACCAAAGAGCGTTTGTTGTTTATTCTTGTGTGCGGTTAGACAGCGTTCCGCCCACTCAAGTGTCCTTTTTACCGCCACACCCGCCCTGTCCTGTTCACAGGGGTACGGCACACATTCATCAAACGGCATAATAATATCCGCGCCGATATCATTTTGTATTTGCATCATCCTTTCGGGGGTAAGGAACATCCTTGTTCCATCAATAGGGGATTGAAATTCCACTCCATTGTCTGAAACCTTTGTCAAACCAGTAAGCGAAAAAACCTGATATCCACCACTATCAGTAATAATCGCACCATCCCATCCTATAAATTTATGGAGACCTCCGGATTGCCTAATAATTTTCTCCCCCGGTCTGAGGCAGAGATGATACGCATTACACAAAATAATCTTTGTATTCGTCTCCTTGAGTTGCTGTGGCGTTAAAGTCTTGATCGTTCCTTGCGTACCAACTGGCATAAAAACTGGTGTAGGGATACTGCGATTCGCCAATCGAAGTTCACCGCACCGAGCTTTTGTTTGCTTATCAACTGCCAGGGGTCTAAAAATCAAAAACACCTCCACAGAGAGGCATTAATATACCCGAACCAATTCTATCTTTGGATAGTAATGTTTTAAAATGGCAGTCCACTTAAAACCTTTTTGGGCCATAGCTTGAGCACCATACTGGCAAAGTCCCACGCCATGTCCCCATCCTTTACCGGAAAAGGTGATGCTCTTTCCATTACTTCTAGAACGAAAGGCCGTGCTAAACAAATAATTCGGACCTACCAATAATCGAAAATCGTTGGCATTCAGTTCTTTGCTTCCATTCGCAGAAGTAATCTCGACTTTCGATCCATGATCACCAACTCCGGGATCTATTGCCGTGACAGTGCTGATATTCGAGACAAAGATATTAGCTTCTCGTAATTTTTTTTCTATTGCTGCTTTACTAATGTCTGTACTCCAGCTGGAATGTTTGGAGTTATTACAGTAATTACACGACACTCCACTTAGGGGTGGTATACTCTCTCTCCCAAATACATGGTTGATATCTTCCGTATGTCCTCCACACGTACTGTGGAAATAGGCAGGGAAAATATTCCAGTTGTACACCATAACAACACCCTTCGTTTCCTGTACAATTTTATTGAGGCGTGCTGTTTCTCCAGCCACACCTCTGTATGCAAGTTCCAGCATATCCAAGTGATATACCTCATCCCGCCTTACCTTTTTTTTATACATTGCATAGGTCCTTGCTGTTACCGCCTGAGCACGCAAAGCGTCTTCATCCCAGCTTGGCGGCATTTCACTGCCAAGTACACCGCCAATAAAACTTTCAAGGTCTATTTCTTCGATTACCGATAATTTGTTATTAAATTGCTGCAATATCCTGATTTCTCCGCGATATCGTACGTCATTTAACACAATTTCTCCGTCTCGATGACTTGTGACCCTTAGTTCACCGTTGTTATAATGTTTATTTCCTATACTGATACCACCGTTATTTACCGATATGGTACACTTTTGGAGTCCTTCTCCCTGATCTATAATGTTTTTCAGGCTGCCGGTAATCTGGTAACATCCACTAATGGCCAATTGTGCCTCCCGCTTGTCATTTACCAGGAGCACACGCAGGACGGGCGTTTTATCCAAGAGGGGCCCGTAATCAAGAACCTCATCTTGAACCACAGGGGCTTCCTTCTGGCATGAAAGAGGTAACCCTGCGGAAACAGTCGGTAATATCGTAGCAATCATCAGGAATAACGTCCTAACCATATCGTCTTGTATTCACAGTTAACCTAAAATATCTATCCAAAACAATCGCATCTGTGCAACACCTCTGTCATATCTAAAACTTTACGGGTGCTTTCCTTGTCCCTGCTATGGGGGTTGTTACCCTTATACAATTCCCGGGTGGTGTCTTTATACCTTTCATATTCACTGAATACACATCCACAATAGCCTTGCCGATAAATCATTTTTTTCCTGGCTATATCATGGCTGCACTCAGACAAGTAACGATAGTCACGATAGATAAAATCAATCCCGTATTCTTTTGATAAATTTTCTGAAAACATCTTTAACTGCTCGTGATTCTGATAGACGCTAAACAACATTGTGGATGTAAAGGCGCCAAATCTGTTTTCCTGTGCATAGGCAGCCGTAAATTTTAATCTCATGGTGTAACAATCGGCACACCGGTCATCTCCCTCATAATTGACTTTCTTCAGATATTCCCTTAAGCCATAATCCTCACGGTAAATTACCGGAATGGGATCGCTTTCCTGGAATACGCGCAGCGCTTTCAGCCTTCGTCTGAACTCAAGCAACGGATGTATATTTGGATTGTAAAAGAGCCCGGTTACTTTAAAACCTTCTTTTCTCAGTTCATTGAGCGGTGCACATAAACAACAGGCGCAGCAAATATGAAGCAATAGATTCATAAAACGACTCCTTCAAAATAGTTTTTTTTGGAGTCCGGCTTCGGTGCGATACGGATATCCTAAATGTTCATAAGCCTGCTTCGTGACAACTCTTCCCCGGGGTGTTTTATCAAGATACCCCCTTTGAATCAAAAATGATTCATACACCTCTTCTATTGTATCCTCTTCTTCGCTTACCGAAACCGCAATAGTCTTCAAGCCGACAGGACCTCCGCCATATCGAATGATTGTTTCCAGTATTTTTCGATCCATGTCTCCCAAACCATTCTCATCCACCCCCAACATCCCCAATCCCATATTGGCTACCTCTTCATTAATAACGTCATTTCCACGCACCTGGGCAACATCCCGAATCCGTCTTAAAAATCTATTGGCTATTCTTGGGGTACCCCTGGATCTTTTTGCAATAATTTCAGCCCCCTTCTCTTCTATGTGAATGGAAAGAATACGGGCAGAATTACACACAATTTTGTAAAGGTCATCCCAAGGATAGAACTCCAGCTTTTCAAGTACGCCAAATCGAGAACGAAGGGGGGCAGTAAGCAATCCTTCCCGTGTAGTTGATCCAACAAGCGTAAATTTTGGCAATTTAATTTTTACCGACCGCGCCTTGGGTCCCTGATCAATAATGATATCAATGAAAAAATCCTCCATTGCCGAATACAGATATTCCTCTACCGTTGTATTTAATCTGTGAATTTCATCAATAAAAAGGATATCCCCATATTGCAAATTCGTAAGAATACCCGCAAGGTCTACCGGTTTATCTAAGATAGGGCCGGAAGTCGTTCTAATCGTTGTGTTAATCTCGCTGGCAATAATTTGTGACAACGTTGTTTTCCCTAAACCGGGCGGTCCGGAAAACAAGATGTGATCTAATGGTTCTCCCCTTTTCTTTGCAGCTTCGATGTAAATGAGCAGATTTTCTTTTATGCGATTTTGTCCAATAAAATCACTGAATCGTTTTGGCCTTAGCGTAAGGTCCAGATTTTTATCATCAACAATTGCCGTAGAAGATAAAATATCTTCATTTACCATGTTTCAATCCTGCAATTGGTTTGAAGTCACCCACCAGGGTAAATCAGGCTTTATACTTCAGCGCTTCCCTTACGAGCACTTCAACATTATCAACGGTTCGCAATTTTTTTATTGCCTCGCTTACTGCATTTTCAGCCACTGATCGTCCATAGCCCAAGGAAACCAGCGCCATAACAGCATCCGATACAAGTGCCTTCTGCCGGGCATCTCTATTATTGTGTGGGGACGTTGTAATCTCTTTTATAATCCCCTTTAATTCCAGGATAATCCGCTCAGCTGTCTTCTTGCCCACCCCTTTAATCTTTTCCAGTGCCTTTGCATCTTCATGGATAACTGCATACCTGACATCCTCAACGGTACTGCCCGAGAGTATCATGATTGCCGTATTGGGTCCTATGCCATTCACAGAGAGTAACAATTGAAACAAATCTCTTTCTTCTGCTGTTGCAAACCCAAACACCTTAATCTGGTCTTCCCTTATAAACAACTGGGTGAGAATTGTAATCTCTCCATGGTTGGGTATCTTCTCGAAGGTAGATAGCGGAATGTGTAATAGATAACCGATGCCTGCTACTTCCAGGATAAGTCTGGTGGGAGATTTACCAACCACCTGTCCTCGGATGTAATCTAACATGTATACAGCACTCCAAGCACATTGTACTTATGGCATCCGGAATCATTGTTTCAATAGGCTATTCGGTAACGTTCCTTTCCAACTCTGCCCCAGAATTGTCCTCGGTTTTCAGACTAAGGCCAAGCCTGGAGAGATTTTCCTTTATCTCATCTAGATAATTTTCTTTGACACCTTTTTGGATTAACTCTATCTCGGTCATTTTTATAAGGTCTTCAACCCCTTCAATGCCAGCCTTGCTAAGGGCATTCCTGCAACGGGTGGAAAGATTAAGCTCCGAAATATCCTCAAGAGCAGCACCCTCTTCTTCTGTTGTCGTTTTTGCGCTAAACAACTCTGGCTCAGTATCAATTTCTAATGCCTGACCTAAACGTAATCCCTTTTGGGCTAAAATAGCCTTAATCTCATTCAGTGAAGTTTCTCCAAAATTTTTAAACGAAAGCAAATCGGCCTCTGTAATCCTTGTAAGATCCTTCAAAGAACGGATATTCATTTTTTCTAAACAATTTTTACTTCTTACAGAGAGCTCAAAATCAGAAATTGGGATGTTCAATACCTCGCTTTCTTTCCCCTGTTTTTTTGAAATCTCTTCATCATAATACATAGAAATTGATGCTTTTGCATCTTTTAGAAACAACGATGCCCGTTCGTTGGTTGGCTCTGCATCCAAAACCATCTCAAAACAATATGCCGCATCATCATAGTCGCCTCTATCTTCATATAATATTCCCAGGTTGATAAACGCATTCTTATGGTTAGGACTTAAATTGATGCATCTCTCGTAGTATTCAATAGCTTTTTCATCTTCTCCATCCATATCATAATTAAAAGCTGTGCGGAAAAGGGCCTTTGCATAATTCGGGTCAATTTGAAGCGCCTGCTCATAATGCTTGAATGCTTCCTGATACTCCCCCAGTTCATCCAGACAATATCCCCACTGGTAATGCAATTCGGCGCTGTTTCCATGCGATTGTGAAAAACTTTTGATAATTTTCAAAGCACCTTCGATATCACCGGACATCCTTTTTATCTCGGTAATATCCATATGAATATCAAACTCCTCAGCATCCGTTCTTTTCGCACGTTCAAAACATTCCAGGGCTTGGCTATAATCACCTAACTCTTGATAACATTTTCCTAAATAATACGCCCCTGTCTTCCTTGACTTCACTTCTTTCAGAATCTCCGACGCATCTTTTACCCTTCCTACTATCCACTCGCATATTCCCAATATGAGTGTTAAATCCTTTGCTCTGGCAATATCGTGTTCCTTTTTTATATCAAGCTTTAACGACTCAATCTTTGTATCCAGCTTTTCCCTATTTTCTTTGGAACTGTATACTTGGTCCTTTATGTATGTAACAGTTTCCCTGGATATCGTTTCCTCTTCGAGCAGTTTGTCAAAATCAATATCTGCAACAGCCTTAATCATTCTCTTATTCAGCCTCCATCACTTCTTAAAAATAAATATCTCTTTTCCCCAAAATATCAATTTTAGGCAACTTTTGAAAGGTGGAGTGTAACAAACACGCATCGGAAATTCAAATAAATTTTGTTACACAATTCTTATGATAATTCTATTATTTTTCCTTGATTTCATTATTGCTCTTTGATAATATATTTTTATGTGGTTTGGTCGTATCGTAAAGTTTTATTATAATCCATTAATAACAAGGCTACAAGGGCTAGAACCTGTAGCCTTTTTTTTATTTTATTAAATTTTTTCAGAAATGAGAGGGGGTGATTTTTAGAATGGCAACTGGAACCGTAAAATGGTTTAATGACAAAAAGGGATTTGGCTTTATTTCCCAGGATAATGGCCAGGATGTCTTTGTACATCAAACTGCCATCCAATGTGAGGGTTTTAGGACACTTGCAGAAGGAGACAAGGTCGAGTTCGAAGTTATAAAAGACCAGAAGGGCTACAAAGCTACAAAAGTCGTCAAATTATAAATTTATTAAAACAAGAGCACTCTTATATTTATAGCAAATCGTTTTTGTTAACTGGTGTATAAAAATATGGAGTTGTCACTTAATTATAATTGCGACAAAATAACCCCAATATCTTCACAGATATTGGGGTTATTTTGTTTTCAGTAATCAATTATAAATTATGAATCATAATCTAATAGGTTTTCTTGCTTATCGTACGCAAAATCTTTTCGTATTTCTTATTCACTTTCTTTTCGTGCTTCACGGCATCTTTTACAATTCTATGAAAAAATGCCTTTACGAAGGGATCTGTCTCCTGATCCGCCAGCTTTAAATATTTTTCCTGCAGTTCCCGCTCATCTTTTGCAACTATATCGAGCGCCTGAGATAAATCCATTAATTATGCCTTTCTAAAGTTTTTAGGGGTAATGTACATTAGTGTAGAACATGAATTTAACAAATAGAACAATAAATATCAATATTCTTTTAATAAACAGCAATAAATTTTTATTGACAGTCAACAATAGAAGAATTTGAATGTGCAAATAAAGCATTTTAAAGAAAGTTTGCTCATATCATTTCCAAAAGGAGATTAAGTCATGAAAAATTTGACGAAAGGAGTTGTTCTTTTTTTGGCAATTTTTAGTTGTGGTATAGTAATGGCCGGAGAGATTCCTACCTCAGCAAACGAAGATCAAAGGACTGCTATTTCGGAAATAAAAAAATTATCTCCAAAAGATTTCAGTATTACCTGGGATGAGAGGAGAGGCGTTGCGAAATTTATTTCGGGAGAGCTTACCAAACCATCCGAGATGTCTCAGGAAGAGATAACCGTAGATTTCATAAAACATTACAGGGCTTTATTTGGTATACAGGACCCAGAAAAAGAGATAGCATTGGAGAACACCAATACCACACCAGAAGGGGATTTCATCAACTTCAAGCAAAAAAAAGACGGTCTGGATGTCTCCGGTGGCAAAATTACCGTAAGGATACGGAAAGGTGTCATAACCACCATTGCAAACCACTTTGAGCCAAATATTCCTGTTAAAACCATACCAACTCTTTCCGCAGAAGAGTCAGCGGCTATCGCAAGGCACGAGGTAAATCTCCCAGAACTGACTACTGATAACACGCTGATCATTTTCCACTGGGAAGGAAAGTTCTATCTTGCCTATAGGATAGATTTCCCGTTTCATACACACCCGGAGCCATCAAGGTATCGGATATATATTGATGCAAATAAAGGCATTGTCGTTCTCGTTGAAAACAGGGTCATGCATGAAGGTGCTGCCGTCGGCTCTGGCGAAGGGGTGGATGGTGTACTAAAAACCTTCGATACTTACGAAAAAGAGGGAACCTTCTATCTTGGCAATCCCCCCCTCCAAAACACGACCAACATAAGGATAATGACTTATACCGCAAACAATACCAAGACCCTCCCTGGGAAACTAATGACCGATGCAAATAACTTTTGGGAAGATCCACCAGGGGTGGATGCACATTTCTACGGAAACCTTGTTTTTGATTTTTATAAAAACAACTTCAGTAACTTCTCCTGGTTTGTTGGAAGTGGTTTCGATGCATCTAACGGCATTTTATCAAGCGTACATTATGGCACGGCATACGACAATGCCTTCTGGAATGGAACGCAGATGGTATATGGCGATGGCGGTACGACATTTTATCCCCTTTCAGGGGCACTGGAAGTAGTTGCCCATGAAATCACCCACGGTGTTACAGAGGCCATAAACAACCTCATATACAGTCAGGAGTCCGGGGCACTGAATGAGTCGTGGTCTGATGTTATGGGAATATTTGCATCTATCGATTACGGCGATGACCTCCCCTACTGGCTTGCAGAGGATATTATGAAGATCGCTAAAACACCAGGAAAAGAGGCCTACTATGCGCTAAGAAGAATGGATGATCCCCCGTTCAGAACCGATAGCTATCCTGAAAACGACTATAATCCTAAAGATGCGCTGAACAGTTGGGGACAGCCGGAACATACCTCCGAACAGTATCACGCAGCAAGCAGACCCTGGACAGACTACGGAGGGGTACATATAAACTCTGGTATCCCCAATAAGGCCGCTTATCTGATTATTACGGATACGAGCGTCGGCACCGAAAAGGCAAAACAGATCTATTACTATGCCATGTTCTATCTTTCTTCTAATTCTCAATTTGTAGATGCCAGGGATGCGGTAGAACAGGCGACCATAGATCTTTATGGAATAGGACTAGAACTTATTGCAGTGCGGGCAGCTTTTAATACAGTTGGAATTAAATAAAATTTTATCCAACAATGCCGATATATCTCTATAGTTGCGAAAAAAGACAACCTCATAATCTTCGCTTAAGAAATAGTATCTCTCTGGTCCGGGAAAAAGTATTGAGAAAGGAGGTGGCATTCTTAATCTGAGCGGAAGAAGAAGTAGCAGGGTACAGTACTTTAATAGATCATTTTTGAAAAGGAGTAAGGAATATGAAGAAGTTATTAGGTGTTTTCTTTGCAATATCTGTTACGATGGCGTTGGTAAGTTCGGTTTACGCAGGTCCTGCTGACGATACGGCACCACAAGTTGGTGATGACACAACATTCTTTGGTAAATCCGAAGGACTAACCCTTCCATCTTTATGTGATAATTTCGGATATGTGTGGACTCTCCAGGTGGCTGGCCCTGGTCGATTGGTAGGAAAGGTTGATACCGGAACCTGCGGTGTCTGGGACGTAACCGGTACCTTTGATGCCGTGAATGTACAACTCACAGGAACAAACAACACGGGAAACTCATGCTGCGGACAGTTCACCTATACCGGCACGCACACAGGAAAAACGGGTAAGACTGCTTCCGGTACCTGGCTCAACACTTGCGGTGGTAGAGGTAGTTGGACAATGGCAATTTGCAGATAAAAAGCAAAACTCAATAAACATGCCAATGTTCTTTATAACAAAAGCATAATAATCTGCGAATTTTCGTTTAATTACTGCTTAGGATGCAACAAGGCGCATTTCTCATAAAAAGGGAATGCGCCTTGTTTTTTATAATCTTTAAATACCCTGTGTTCTTCGATTTTAAAATCCCGGACTTCTTCTCAAGCTTCCCCAATGCATCTGGCAACTATTGGAACTGAATATTCTGCCGTTTGACCGCACGCAACCTTTTAGGACTTAACGGTAGTGACGACTTAACTCAGAGGCATATCTGGTTCCGATATTCCCTGCATTGCGTGTCAGCCAATCACTCAAGCGCATGTGTCCCGTTGGAGTTTTTTCTGAAATCAGGAGGTTTGACATCAATCCATAAACTTCGTCTCGGGTTAACACCACGTCATTGACAATATAGCCAATAAGTCTCGAAAAGAAAAGCGCCAATTCCGGCCTGAGATGAACTATCTTTGGTTTACTATGGATTTTGCCGGCAATAAGTCTAACCATTTCATGAAACGTGTAAATCTCAGGACCAACCGCATCGATAATCATATTCTCCCCGTGCTGGCCAGCATTCACCGCTATTTCGGCCACGTCTTCCACAAAGACCGGTTGTAGTTTGTAATCACCGGAACCCAGGATGGCAAATATCGGAAACCGCCTGAGGAGCCAGGCAATATTGTTGATAAGGATATCCTCATGTCCGAAGAGCACAGTTGGCCTAATGATGGCATAGGATAGTCTAGACTGGTTTATGGCCTTTTCCAGAATTCCCTTCCCTCTGAAATAAGGAAAAGGCGATGCTTCTGAGGCATTCGTGATACTGATATGTACAATCCTGCGGATACCTGCCTCTTCAGCCGCTTTCATAAGGGTCTTCGTATTCGCAACAGCCTTGTCAAATGTAACTTGCCTGTAGGAAAAGCGTACCCAGTAGGTATTGTAAAGGATTGTCGCCCCTTGCATGCTCCTGATCAGCTCTTCCGGCTTGTCGAAATTAAATGGAGCAACACCCACCCGGTCACCAAAGGGGTTCGGACGGTTGGGATGCCCGGTGAGCGTTTTAACCTTCCTTCCCATGGCCAGGAGTCTTTGGGCGATATATTTGCCCGTATAGCTAAATGCACCTGTTACAATATTTAATTCATCAAATGTTTCCATAGAGAAGTAAATCGGAGACCACACTCTGCCAACGCAATTCCACCTGCAGGTTTTATCCTGACAGAGTATGGTAATGCTACCAAAATTTTTTCAAAGGTATACGTCGGTACTTAAAAATTATACCCCACGCTTCCAATCATTGTGGTATCATCTTTCTGGTTACCCTCCAGCGGTGTATTATCGTATTGGTTGAGGATTTCAAAGCTTAATGCTATAGATTTTGTCAGGTTGTGCCTGACTCCTACACCTGAATCTAAACGCCAATCTTCTTGATTTTCAACACTTTGTACATATTCTTGTTTAGCATATAATTTTGTATCCTGCAGGAAGATCCAATCCAAATAATGACCAAACCTTATACCCCAAAAATCATCAGTGATCCCACCATGGAATCTTTCATAGGTATATGCAGGACCAGTTTCTGCTTTATATTTCAGCCTTTCTTCGTCGATGAAACGGTAACCAGCGCCCGGTGATGAAATAGAGCGATAATTTAAATCCTCAAGTTCATCATGTTCAAAGTACTGGTTAAAAAAAGAATATAACCTGGGAGTATGTTTATATTCGTATTTTCCCGTAGCCCGCTGTTCATTGACAGTTTCTTCGTCTTCATCTGTATCTCTGTCTTTCTGCGTTTCATAAAGGGAAATCGCATTGAAATATATATTGTCCCGATTTCGTTCGTTAACATATGCCCCTTTTAAATAGGTGGTAGTTGACTCTGTATTTCCGTCTTTAATATTTATACCGGCATCAGCATTTCCCTTCCATGTCTTTTGGGGAGGGGGAACTTTCTTTTCCTCTGATTGAGCAAGTTTTTCACCGCTCGTATTCGAAGATTGCTGCGGACTGCTTTTTACTTCAGCTTCCTGTGTACTTGATGGAGATTCTTCTTTATGGGCACTCTGCTCATCGCCGGAACTTGTCTGCACCTGTTCCGATTCTTTTACAGCAACCGTGATTGTTTCAGTTCCCGTCTCAGAAGAAGCCAATGTATCCGTAGTATTAATATCGATATCTTTTATAGAAAGACCTTCTGGCTTTTTTATCTTAAGGACAGAGAATCTCTTTCTCGTGTTTTCGTGATTTACAATAATGATTTCATTATCCCTTGCAATGAGGCTTATTGTATTGATCTGAATAGCACGGATGCTCCCATCCTTTTGCTGAAGATCAAGAGATTCTTCTGAGATTTTTAATACTTCTCCCCCAATAAAAGTACCATCAATCATTTTTATTTCATCCGAAAATGCCTTTATTCCAAATAACGTTACCAGAAAAAAAACTACTGCGGGATATACCTGCAAGTATTTCTTTAAGAACATATTTCATTCACCTTTCTCACTAAATGCTTAGGGACTCTACCCCCATCTATCAATAAACAATTCCAGGGCGCATTATTACACATTACACGATGATTTCAACCATGCGGAGGTGTGACGTCCAAAGGCTTAAGTGATTTTCTGCCAAATGCCACTATTGTAAATTGCCTCCGAAGGTAACCTGAAAAGGACTTCAACAAATTTCACCCAGTACGGAATGGGCCATATTATATCCACATTACCTTTATGTCAAGATTAAAAGGCCTCCGTAAATTGTGTTTTTATCAGGTGGGAAAACCCACCTTGCTGGGTCTCTTGTGATGCATTTGGAATCTCCTAAGGCAAAGGGAAAAGACAAGGATATTTATTCTTCAAATACTTCTGGAACGCATTTTTCTCTCCTGTTCAGAATCCTGTCAATAACCAGCGTAACGAACAATACTTCAATTGGGATAAACATTATATCTCCCGACTCGAACGAATCGGAAGAGTTTTTTGTTTTAAGATAGGTGGGAGTAAGATATTATTAATTGAAAATTTATCGTAAATCAACCAAAGGCAGACCAAACAGAGCAGTGACAAGCAGTCCTTACTCTGGAACTGTCTTTAAATGAAAACTATCCATGAATAAAAAGCTTTTCATATCTTTTATTCTGCTCTTGGTAAGTCACATAACTTTTTTGTCACCACAAAACGCAGGTTCTCAATCCACAGAGAGTGCCTCAACAACAGTATCAAATGCCCCAATATACCACGTCGATGCTATCTGCACCATCTATAAAGACGTGTTTGGACAATTTGGTGATAATGCTGAACGACTCTACCAGCAATACGGCACGTTTGCCCTTGAATTTTTGAAAGAGTATAAAATCGATGGGCTTGCACTCCTGGAAAAATATGGCAGGGAAATGGCCGACCTGTTTCCACTCCTGGATTATAGAGACATCTTTCACCTTTATAACAATTCTGGTAGCAACACAAATAATTACCCCATATTCTCACCCAAAATCCTTGCTGAATTTTACAAAAACTTTGGAGAGGAAGGGATGAAATATATTGCTAATAACCCCGAAAACTTCTTCCGTATAAGCGAGGATAAAGACAAGGGCATTGAGCTCATTAACCTTGCCAATGAAAAGGGGGACATTGTTTTTCCCCTGGCACGAAAACATGGAATCGCCTTTGCGCGGCTTTACGACAAAGACGTATTAAACATTGTCATGAAATTCCAGGACGACGGCCTCCTGGCCGTAAAGGAATACGGGGAAAAGGCAAAGACTTTATTCAATCTTTTCATGGATGATGATACCTTTTATCAGATAATTAAAACGTACGGGCATAAACAGACCATTCCCATCATTTATCTTTTTTATAGCAATAAAGATTTTAACAGCCAGTTATACAACTACCTGAAGACAACAAGCGCCTACGAATGGATATCAACCTGGTGGTATGGCACAGGCACATCTACCGCAAATACGCAAGGAGATGCAACCGTACAACGTGAAAATGCCAGTAGGGCCATTCGTCTTATTTTTGAGTTGGGAAACGATTTCATGGATCGGTTTGAAATCCTCGATATCAATAACGTCAGGGAAGAAGCCATTACCACCATTACGAACAAATTAAGGAATTTCTTTATTTCCGATGCCGAAAAGGTCAGCCGGAAAAGAATTCGGCAGGAAGACATCAGCTTACAGGACAAGTTGTTTGCAGGACTGGATATCCTGGGACTTGTCCCTATTGGTAGCGGGATATCCAGGGGGGCAAAACTTGCGGTAAAAGGGGCACGTTTTGCAAAGACCACAAAAGGGTTCAATGGCCTTGTCCATGTAACCGAAGACCTCGTAACGGCCTATGGCGATGACGTCATTCCATTTGTGGCAAAACACGGAGACGATGGCATCAAGGCGCTGAAGGTAACGGACGGCAAAATCCTTACCCTCTCACAGCAATATGGAGATGATGTGGTTCGATACGTTTCTCAATATGGCGCCGATGCTGGGAAAGCAATTGAACAATATGGGGATGATCTCCTATCCCTGGCACGCCGATATGGTGATGATGTGATCAAATACATTGCGCTCTATGGTAACGACGGCCTTAGGGTTATTCAGAAGTATGGCAAAGACGTTGTGCTTTTAAGCTCCATTTATGGTGACAATGTTATCAAATTATCAGCCCTCTATGGGGATGACATCATTCTGTATATATCCAGATACGGTTCAAGCGGTGTAAAAGTTATTGAAAAATATGGTCATGATGTAATCCGAATGGCGAAAAGGCACGGAGACGATGTCATTAAGTATGTTGGTATGTACGGAGATGATGGTCTTCAGCTTGCCAGCAAAGGGAAGGCTGGCCTCCTGGTAATGCGATTTCTCTCGCCCAAAACATTTGCAAAATGTGTAAAGTTTATCAAATATGGCCTGGTTGCATCCATCCTGCTCACCTTTCTCACCCACCCCATTGCATTCCTATCCGGCCTCATTAACGTCCTTGCCTGGTTATTTGGTACCAGCCCAGTGACTATAGCCACTATCATGGGTCTTGCAGTCACCTTCGTTCTCATAAGGTTTTTGAGAAAATTTAAAGGTTTTTATAATAAGTCAAAAAAATACCATGGCTAAAAATCGGAATTGCCCGTTTTGGAAATTGCGTAAAACTGGTGTCAGAAAAAATGAGCGCCCTAAACATCAATCATACCCGTATTTATGCTGCAAACAAGGCATTGGTGTTCTCCTAAGGGCAGACCAAAGAGAAATGTTTCACTGATAAAGTCATTGCATGATTCGCATCGTTCAACATTTTGCAAAACAGGATTTTTTCCATAGTATCCCAGGGCTTCTATCTTTGTACAGACGATTTCCTTTTTCCTCCCGAATCCGTAGCAGGTCATTAAAAATTCCTGGATATTAAAACGTTTTGATGCCACCATGAAAATGGAAAATTCGGCATCTGATTCTTTCACTTGTTGGGTTTTGTAAATCCGCG
This sequence comes from Candidatus Brocadia sp., assembly GCA_021646415.1. Taxonomy (NCBI): domain Bacteria; kingdom Pseudomonadati; phylum Planctomycetota; class Candidatus Brocadiia; order Candidatus Brocadiales; family Candidatus Brocadiaceae; genus Candidatus Brocadia; species Candidatus Brocadia sp. Next base: position 8,563 of record SOEU01000024.1, on the reverse strand, counting down.
CATAAAGGACAACGGCATTCTTTTTATATTTTGTATCTACCTTGAATATCGCCTGCCCATCCCTCTTTAATAGCGTATGCTTAACATAATGTGCGTGAAGATATTCTCCCAGTTTTTGTTGCAGAAAAGACGCCGTAAATTCTTTCGCGAGACACATCCTGTAGAGGATATAGTGCACATCCGGTATATCACCGGGACCTAAAACAAATTCCTTAATCCTGAATCCGCGGCAATATGCTTGTATACTATTGAGTTTTCGGGGAAGGGCCTCACTATTCAAGAGTTCTTTTGTTCTGTCGTCTGATAAAAACGCCAGGTGATAAACATTAATACCATGTGTAAAATCAGCAGTGACCTTCTCTCCACCAAAATCTCTTGCATGAGCAGACAATGCCTGATAATAAGGTACAATTTCAGGCATGGCAAGCATAAGGGCGCGTGCAATGGCCACTCCAATAAATTGTTTTTGGGCTAAACGCAGGGCGGGTTCGATCTCCACAACGACTCGTAGTATGAGGGGGTTTCGTTTCCTGTCAGCAATCCGGCGAATGTCTTCCATGAGAAAGGGTTGAGAAATTTTGTGGTGTGTAATCTTTTTCTTATGAGCGGCCGTTGGGCAAGCCCCGCATCCCAGGCATTGTGCTTCGATCTGTGGACGACCCAGGCAGTACTCACGCTCGGTAAAATAGATTGAACGCTCGTATTCTTCCCACAAAAATTTCTTTGTAATGCCCAAATCGATATCGTCCCAGGGAAAGACCTGATTTTTCCCCTTTGCACGAAAGTAATTTTCTTCGGATAACCCTAATTCCATTAAATAATTACGCCAATTCCTGAGTATTTGTTTTGGCACAGTGTTATAATAAACAAATCCATCCATAATCGATGAGCGTACGAGGGCAGGGGTTAACCGTCTATCGCCCATTGCCAGTAATTGTGTCAGCCATATTTCTTCATAAGAAGCGCTTTCCCGGAATTCCATGCCGTTAAATTTACAGATACGTTCAATTTCCCTTCGTATCTGCTTTTTATCGTCAAGGGCTGTTACACACTCGTGATATTGCAATGGTGTATGCGGGGGATAATAAAGGGGCGTCATGCTAAAAACGATGCGGACACTGCTATCTGACATACTTTTCAAGTCCCCCAGACGCTTTACAAATCTTCCGAATTCCTCAAAGTCTTCCGCTTGTTCCAATCCCGTGCAGATTAAAAAAATCTTGAGTTCCCTGGCACCCCTTTCAAACAAAAATTCACAGGCCTTATAGATTTGTTCTTCGGTAAGGTTCTTGTGCAGGTATCGTCTCAACCGCTCGCTGATACCTTCCATCCCGCAACTAACCGTTGTCTTTCCGATTATCTGTTGTACCTCTGCAAGGAACCGGTCGGCAGACAACAGATCAAACCGCTGGCTCTTGAGGCTGATGCTGGCCATTTCCCTATAAAAGGATAAGATCATGGGATACAGTTCAGTATGGGTATTGAAGTTAAAACTCAGGAGATTTACGCTCTCCAGCCCTTGCTGTGCCTTTGCTGCTTTCAGCGCTTCTAAAAGCTTTGATAATGACCGTTCCCGATAGGGTTTTCTCTCCCAGCTTTCGGCACAAAAGGCACAAAAGCATGGGCATCCGTTACTGATTTGCAAACTTCCCATACCGAGACTTTCTGTTTCATACCAGAGAGGACCCGATTCTAACGTCCTCACCTGATCAAGATTGTATATAGTTGCGCTTTTTACGGGATATGGCACGTACGGTTCTTTTGGCGTAATCTCTGCCAAAACACCTTTATCTGAAAGGAGATTGTTAACTTCATCGCTGTATATTTTTTCTGTTATCGTTTGTATTTCTGCGGGATTCTGTACAACCACTTTATACCGATGTTCGTATTTATCCGGTTCATAGAATCCATCAACCTTCCCGTGACATGCACTGAGAATCTCAGTTTTGCTCAACCCATGTGCCTTCCCGTTTTTTACCACCTCCAAAAATTGTTTTATAGAATATTCTCCTTCACCAACGAACACGGCGTCTACAAGCCCATAATTATTCCCAAATCCCTGTTCTTTGAGAGGTCCGTGCAGTACAGAAGTAACTGCCGAGCTGGCGCCCCCCAGCACAACCAGTGGAATATCCGGACGTATCATGCGTTCGTTCTTGAAGAGCGGAATACCTGAAAAATGCAAAAGTTTTGGCAGATTCAGTAACTCCAGCACAAAGGAGTTACTAATACCAAGGACATCGAATGCACAAGGAGGTTCTTTCGTCGTAGTGCCTGTCCAAAGGGGAATTTTGGAGCCAATCATTACCTCCAGGTCTTTCGGTGGGGGGAGAAAGGAGAAGTCTGTAAAAACACCTTTCACCTCCTGTGCGATCTGAGCTACCAGGGGGTGAGAGATAGAAACTGCTACATCACGATACGTTGACAGCCTGCAGATGAGAAATCGCAGCTCTGCCTGATGAAACAAGACATGGTCCATGGTATTCGGCTCGCCACCTTTTAACCATAGGCCAGCCAATGACAGTAAATAGTAATTCTTTTCATACCACTGTCTGATCTCTTGTGAAGATTTCAGGCAGTCGTAGGGTTTGATATCAATCATGTTCATTTCGTAAACTGGAACTGTTATTTATTATACACAAATCGCACCCGGAATATCCCGTGAGTTATCTCTTCACTGAAAAACTGTATCATCTTTGTTTCTCCCCTCACCTTTCCTCTTTCGCGACCCTTCTTTCTTTTACCTTGCGGCCCTATCTGCTTGACTGTTGCAGCATAGCAGATTCATATCAGTTATCTTTATAAAGTATATCAATTCGCAACACAAGGGGAAAAAATAAGGCGACGAACTCAAAGAAAATACAACAGTTTTGAATTTGTTTGTAGAGAAACGATAAAGGCGGGGTATCAGAAGCTATAAAATAATTATTTTATTCTTGACATCTTATAATTTTATGTTAGACTGCTTTTCAACTTTCAACTTTCAACTTTCAACTTTCAACTTTCAACTTTCAACTTTCAACTTTCAACTTTCAACTTTCAACTTTCAACTTCTGTAGCCCATTACAAAGTAACGTAATAAAGACATTCCGATAAAGGCAAACCCTGAGTGATCGGGGGGCGCAAAGTAAAGGGTCTTTATAAACGGTTTAAACTGTTTGAACCGTTTAAGCGGCTAAAAATAAGACAGCCTTACTGCCGAAGATGTTTTACAAGGACATTTTTGCAGTAAGGCTTTTTTGTTTCTAAGCGGACGGGACTGTCCAAAAAGTAGTGATGGTAATTCTCCTCTCTATCAAGAGGGGTTGGGGGGGGTTAAGTAGAGTTGTTTGTTGGGTGCGCTCCGCTTCACCCAACCTACCAAACTATCAAGGCAAAGCCTTGTGCTGATTTCGCCCCGGAGGGGCAAATTGCTCATAGGCAGGCAATTTATTGCCTGTGTTAAGAGAAAGATAAAAATAAGCCCTGTAGGGGCGAATGAAGATTATGGATACAAAATCGTCTCAATCGTCCCTACGGGACTGTATTTCTCTTTGATAAAAATACAGGCAATAAATTGCCTGCCTATTGCCTCACGTCCCTATAGGGACTTAAAAAGCACAACTCATCTTTCAAAAAACTAAACTGTTTCTCCAAAAGTAGTGATGATAATTCTCCCCTCTATCAAAAGGGGTTGGGGGGGTGTCAAGAACAGGGAATACACACCCCTTAATCCCCTCTTTCTAAAGGGGAAATAAGGTAGTCTGTCACTTTTGTTGAATGTGTTTACAAAGTAAAGTAAGGATAGGGTTAAACGAAGTAAACCCGTCATCTTTAAAGTCCCCCTTATCAAAGGGGGATACAGGGGGTTGTTGGGTGCGCTCCGCCCCTCGGCAAACTCGGGACAGGCTTCACCCAACCTACCAAACTTATAACCCCGCTTCCCCTCCTTACGAAGGAGGGGGCTAGGGGGAGGTAATAAAAATAATCTTCCCTGTTTCTCCTTGCGAAGGAGGGGGCTAAGGGGAGGTCTTAAACTGTGTTTGTTTAATACCGTTGATAAAGATTTGACTGTTGTCTCCAAAAAAACGCAAGGGGTAATAGACTGTGAATACAACAAAACCGATCCGCAAACAAGGCATTCTGGTGCAGGATATGGGACGTGAGACATTACTTTATAGCACCGAGGGAAAGGCAATACATGTCCTTAATCCCACAGCGAAACTCATCTGGGAACTGTGCGATGGTGGGCATACCCGAGAAGAGATGGAACAGGTGATCAGGACAAGGTTTTCTATCCCTGATAACCATGATGTTGCCGGAGATATCCTGCATACGTTGGAGGTTTTTGTAACGAAAGGGATCGTGGAGGAAAAAGATTTGTAACAAAAAAATGGCAAAATCAAAACCATTCCGATAAAGGCAAACCCTGAGCGATCAGGGGGCGCAAAGCAAAGGGTCTTTAGAATATTTTCCTGCAAAGGCAGGAAAATATAAAGACAGCCTTGCTGCCGAAGATATTGAGGAAAAATCTTTGCGGTAAGGCTTTTTTTATTTTAATCCGTAGTTATTTCAATGTAGGGGCACGTTGCCACGTGCCCTGATTTTCTGCACCCATAAATAGTGGACACGGACAAGAAGCTGTAAAAATTTTGATGAGATAAAAAAGAAAGGAGGTATTGTGCGACAGATAGCCAGGTATTTGTTGTGTCAATGTGGTGGTTTGAAAGGGAATGAGAGAGGAGAATATTGGGACTAAATTATATAGTCCTGTAGGGAAGGAAAACGTTTATAAGAAAGACGAAAAGGGGATGCTGATTTTTTTAAAATCATGAAAAAGAGCAAAAAGATTTGTCATTTTGAAAGATTTGATCCCCTATTGCCACTTGCAAAGAGTTGATAAAAGAGGGAATGAAAAATGAAAAAAACTGAATGGAGAGCAATGAAAAAGACAGGGCTGTTGTTGCTAATGACCGGATTTTTAATCTTCCTAGCCAATTTGCCTGCACCCGTGGCATGGGGAGGTATTGAGTTAGAACCCTTAACAGCCACGAATACTATAGACACTGATCATACCGTTACTGCTACAGTGACAGATGACAGTGGTAAGCCGCCCTCGGAGGGAATCAGTGTGGGTTTTGATGTCAGTGGAAATAACGTTCAAACAGGCTTTGCCAGAATAGATAAGGATGGAAAAGCAACTTTTACTTACCACGATAATAAAAAAATAGCGGCTACAGATAGTATAGTGGCAAAAATACTAATAAGTGGTGAAAAATCAAATGTTGTTGAAAAGAGGTGGGTAAATGCCGGCATTACTTTATCTCAAGATAAGGATGAGAATACCGTAAACACTAACCATACTGTTGAAGCAGAGGTTGTGGATATCGCTGGTAATCCGGCCAAGCAAGTCACTGTAATTTTTCTTGTCGATGGAAGTAACAATCTACGTGTGGAAAGTGATACAAACGATAAAGGCGTAGCAACGTTTACATATCACGATAATGAGGGTAAACCAGGTTCCGATACTATTTCTGCATTTTCTTATGATCTGGTCACCGATGCAATTATTGAGTCAAAAAACAAACTAACAAAGAAATGGACTGAAAAAGGCAATGCTGTAGAACTCACATCCTTCGCCGCAAAAGCAAATGATGATGGTAGTGTGATCCTGACTTGGGAAACGGCCACGGAGGTGGACAACGCCGGCTTCAACCTCTACCGCGCAAGGCTCAAGGATGGTACTTACAAAAAGATTAACGACACACTCATCCCTGCCCAAGGCAATACAGTATCCGGAGCCAGTTACAGCTATGTAGACACACCACCGGCCAAAGGCACATACTATTATAAGCTGGAGGATGTGGACTATAACGGCCTGAGCACCATGCATGGTCCAGAAAAGGTGAGGGTGAGGTCTGGGAATAATGCATCACGAAGGTCAAGGTAGCAGTTGAAATGGTGCATTTAGATAGCGCTTAACAGAAGTAAGGAGACAGAAGTTAGAATTAAAAAACGTAAGCAGTCATGGATCAGGCAGAGGCTGAAGCCCGACCGCTTGTGGCTGAAGGCGTAAAGAGATATCGAATATTTTCATAGAGAAATGGGGTGAAAAAAGAGAAGAGAAGGGTTAAACGAAGTGAATACATCGTTATTCGGGTTGTTGGATACGCTAGCTTCACCCAACCTACAAAATAAAACATTACTTTGTTAAAAATTAAGTGGCAATATTTGCTTAAAAACTTGAATTTAAATCTTTCGGGTCTGTTTTTAACAAAGCAATGCTAACGGTGGCTATAGTTGAATCGCCTTTTAAAATAAAAAAAGATGTAATATTGTCCAGTTTTCGGGAAGCCAAGCAGGCTATTGACTTCTTAATTAGAACTTAAAGATATGGAGTGTAATAAAATATGAAAAAAACGGCTACGATATCCTATCACCTTTTCCAGTTTAGAGGCAATAAATATGTTTTTGATATCGAGTCGAGTGCTGTCGCACGGATTGACGACCCCGCTTACGACGCGCTGTCGTTGCGTCTGACAGAGACTTCTCTTGACGCTATTTCTGGTCACCTGTCTAAAAAATATGGTGTGGAGACTTCCCAGACCGTCCTGAGCGAGTTGAACTGGTTAGAACGAAAAGGGTTCTTTCAGGGTTCTGTTTACGACCACCAGGAAAACGGAGCCTACATCCGACAACTCACGCGGATGTCCGCTAATAGTATTGAGCTTTGTCTGGCTGAGGCCTGTAACCTACGTTGCCATTACTGTTATGTCGGCGAGAATAATGCGCTCAACAATGGCCTTATGTCTCTGGGAATTGCGAAAGAGGCTGTAAATCTTGTATTTCAAAGGGCAGACAAAGTTCGACAAATCAATATCACTTTTTTTGGTGGCGAGCCGCTGCTTAACAAGCCGGTGATGCGCAGCGTAATCCGTTATAGCCAGCAGCTAGCCCATGAACAGGGCAAAGAGGTTCGTTACTCGATGACGACCAACGCCACGCTACTGGACGATGAGATCATAGGCTACATCAAGAGGTATAACTTCGGCTTGATGGTTAGTTTGGACGGTTCCAAAGAGATACATGATCAAATACGACCATTCAAAAACGGGCAAGGATCGTTCGAAATGGCATCTCGCAATATCAAACGGTTGATGCAGCATCGCCGCTCGGTAACGGTTCGGTGCACTATTAGCAAACAATGTCTAGATCAGATCGGGATCGTCCAATTTTTGGAGGATTTCGGTTTTACCAGAGTGGCATTGAGTTATTGCACCGGCAAGTCATACTGCCAGGGACCGTATGACATTGGTATCGAGGAAAATACTATACTTAAAGACCAGGAAGATTATTTACTGGACCGTCTGCTCAAGCAATTGGATCGGGGAGAGCGAATTCGATTCAATCCCTGGGCCAAGGTGGTACAGGACATCCACAATAAGCAAAAACGACGGATTCGATGCGGCGTGGGACGTGGTTGTACAGCCGTGGGAATTGACGGAAGACTTTACCCATGTCATCGTTACGTAGGTATGGAAAACTATGTCCTGGGCGATGTCTCGACTGGGATTGATAGTAAAAAGTTTGCCGACTATCTGCACGCCTATTTTGAGACAAAGAGAAAGTGCGAGAGTTGTTGGGCAATCAACATCTGTGGCGGATATTGTCCCTGGCATGTATCAAATCAGGATGGCACATTTCAACCACCCCTTGACTGGTGGTGTGAGGAACTATTGAGATGGTACGAGCAGGGGGCCTGGTTGTATGATACGTTGCGCAGCCGATATCCCGATTATTTTCAGAAACTGGTGGGGAATGACAGCGTTCGGCCTCTGACCACAACTCCTATCCAGCGGTAGCGAAGTCGTATTAGGTTGTTTTGCGGGTTTTGTGCCTTGTCGTTACGTATGATTTCAGATATTTACACTGTATTGCGTATGAGTTTCACTCCAGATAAAAAAAGACATATGGCAACTTGTCCAACTTGGGTTATGACAAGTGGGATTCATTCGTGATTCAAAAAATTACGTATTGGCGAAGCTAATCAGAGTGAGATTGGTTTCCGATCGTGATGGCGACTTAATGATATGAGTCAGCTACTTTTATCTCTTTTAATCTTTTTCTTTAAAAAAGGGGGTGAAAACAATGAAATCGGAAAATGAAGGTACAAAACTCGACCGGCGAGATTTCCTGAGGAAACTCGGTGCAATTATGGTGGGGGCAGGGTTGAGTCACTTCCAGTTTGTAAATTTTGGAGTAAAGTCAGCCTTCGCTGCTGCGGACGTTTGCCCTCCCAGCGACATCTGCGACCCTGGTACGAACAACCCGGACGTATGCGATCCACCGAATTCTGAGGATAAGTGCTTAACGAGCGTGGGGGATACGGATGAGTGCAAAGGTGGCAGCGACATCTGCGACCCCGGTACGAACAACCCGGACGTATGCGATCCACCAAATTCTGAGGATAAGTGCTTAACGAGCGTGGGGGATACGGATGAGTGCAAAGGTGGCAGCGACATCTGCGACCCCGGTACGAACAACCCGGACGTATGCGATCCACCAAATTCTGAGGATAAGTGCT
>SOEU01000023.1 GCA_021646415.1 Candidatus Brocadia sp. | reverse complement strand
GATTAAAAAAGAGCAAAGAATGGTTATATAAATTGTGTTTATCTTTATTCCGTGAGCGTGGCCTCCAAATTGATGAACGGAAAAATTTCCATCTTCGCTTATTTGATGCAACAACAGTAAAGGAACCTGGAAGAACAGGAAGTCTTTGGCGCATTCACTATAGTATTGTGGTTCCTTCGTTATCTTGCGATTTCTTTAAACTTACGGAAACTGAAGGCGAAGGTTCAGGAGAATCTTTTTTTCAGTTTCCGATAAAAAAAGATGATTATATTATAGCTGACAGAGGTTACTGTACTGGTCAAGGAATTCATTATGCCACAAGGAAAGGCGCTTATCTTAGCGTTAGAGTTAATTCGCAATCTCTACGAATATTCGATGGAGAAAACAATTCCTTTGCTTTATCGAAAGAAATCCAACATCTAAAAAGACCTCTTGCTATAAAATCATGGAACGTTTTTATTCCAAACGTCGATAATACCGAATATGTCAGAGGGCGCCTTTGTGTAATACGCAAAACAGAAGAAGCTATTAAAATAGCTCATAAAAAACTCAGAAGACATGCAAGCAAAAAGGGCATTGAACTGAAACCGGAGACCCTTATTTATGCCAAGTACGTAATTGTATTCACAACGTTTCCTGAAAATCGATTTACCGCTTTTGATATCTTAGAATGGTATCGAATTCGATGGCAAATTGAACTGGTCTTTAAGAGATTTAAACAAATAGCACAATTTGGACACTTACCTAAATACGACGATGATAGCTCAAAAGCTTGGCTTTATGGCAAATTATTTGTTGCTCTTTTAACAGAAAAACTCATAGATTTTGCCAAGTCTTTTTCCCCCTGGGGATACATCATGGTCCAGCCAGAAGACTCAAAGCCAATGGCGTAAATTTGCTTTTATGCTTCATCAAGTAAAACGGGCTATAGAACCAGCGTTATCATTCCAGGAAGTTCTTAAGTACTGGAATGACATTGCTTGTTCTTTATCGGAAAATCCAAGAACCCGAAAGATGCAGATCTCAAAATGCTTCGAGTTCTTCAAAACAAGTTAGCGCTTATGGGGCTTCACCCCCGCCGTTATATACTGAAAGCCCTTCGGGCATGAAAATTGACATTTTCATTGTATATCTCACAGCTACAATTTTTCAAAAAACTAATCAACGTTCATCTGCGTCCCATTTCAATCATTCTGCTCTTTAATTCAACGGGCCAATCTTGTTTTCAACAGCATTGAGAATTTTGCCCTCATGTATCAGTTTGTACATTGTATTTACATCATCGGACACGATGCGGTCCTGTTCCATGTGGGTAATGTGCTCTCGAATAAGACGGTATGCCTCCATAGTTCCCATACCTGCCTTAAGGTTAGTAAACAGATCCATCGCCTGAGCCGCACATAGTAATTCTATGGAAATCACCTGTTCAGCATTTTTCAGCACTTCACGGCATTTTCTTGCGGCAATGGTCCCCATGCTTACATGGTCTTCTTTATTGGCTGACGTAGGAATAGAATCAACACTGGCGGGATGGGCAAGCACCTTGTTCTCGGAAACGAGGGCCGCCGCCGTATATTGTGCTATCATAAAACCCGAATTGAGGCCGGCGTCTTTTATAAGAAATGCCGGCAAACCACTCAACTGAGGATTTACCAGCCGTTCGGTGCGTCTTTCAGAGATATTAGCTATCTCTGACAGGGCAATGGCAAGAAAATCTAACGCCAGTGCCACAGGCTGACCGTGAAAGTTACCTCCTGATATAATCTGGTCTGTCTCCGGAAAAATCAAAGGATTGTCAGTCGCCGCATTCATCTCAATTTCCAGAACCCGCCTTGCATAATGAAGGGCATCGATAGAAGCCCCATGTACCTGTGGAGAGCACCGGATGGAATAGGCATCCTGCACACGGGAGCAGTCTTTATGCGACGAAACAATCTCACTGTTCCGGATAATGCGTCGAAGATTATCAGCACTAATAATCTGTCCTGGATGAGGTCTCACGTCATGAATCTTCTTGTCCAGCTCAACATTCGATGCTAACAGAACCTCTAAACTCATCCCTGCCGCAATATCTGCTGTCCTGAGTAAATTCAAGGCATCACAGACAGTAATGGCACCTATGGCCGTCATGACCTGTGTTCCGTTTATGAGGGCCAATCCCTCCCCAGCATCAAGATCGACTAATTGAATCCCCGCCTTTTCCATTGCAGCCTTCCCGCTGAAAATTCTGCCCTTAAAAAGGGCATGTCCCTGTCCAACCAAAACCAGAGCCATGTGGGCAAGCGGTGCAAGGTCACCACTGGCACCAACAGAACCCTTTTCGGGCATGAGAGGATACACACCCTTGTTAAACATCTCTACGAGAATCTTCAATGTCTCCGGCTTAATCCCTGCGTAACCCTTCGCCAGATCATTAATCTTGAGAAGCAGAGTAGCCCTTGCAGTTTCCTCGTCCAGGTAATTTCCTACACCTGCTGCATGGCTCATCAATATATTCTTTTGCAATTGTTTCGTCTGTTCTTTTGAAATCACCACATCACTCAGGGCACCAAAACCGGTAGTTAGCCCATAGATAGCCCGTTTAGAGTTTAAGGCACGCTGTACAGTCTCGCGTGCCTTAATCACCCTTACCTCGGCCTCCTCGCTCAGCATCACCCGGTACCCACCCCTCACCCCCTGAATAAATTGGGTGAGAGAAAGATTTCCTCCATTCATGACAATGTATTCCACGAAAAACTCCGTTTCTTAAATATTGTGTTTCCTTCGTATCATTATTGTCATCAGGTAACAACTTTTCAAGGTAATGGGGGTCAAATTACGATCCAATACTATTTTCCAAAACCATTATGAACGGTTACTGCGAAATCCTCCAGCGGTTTTTCACCAAAGCCGTACACGGTTACAAAGATAACACCTTTGTTTGCAAGGCAGGCCGATGGTATTGTACTATGTATGGGTATAGGTGTTAGTAGTGATGAAATTGTTGATGCCGAGCGAAACGAAGTATCTGACCTGAAATCATGATCAAAAAAATTTATTCATCTCAGCAAATCTTTTCATATCTTTTTCGAATATGTCACGCTCTGTCTTTCCGATTGAGATAATAAAATTCTTAATCCGGTGATACGGTCTCAGAATGAATACCCGCATAAGGTTGACCATGGCGAAATTGGCCTTAAACACAGGCGTAGTTTTAAAAAATGTGGAATACTTCCGTTTGTATTTCCATCTCAAAAATTGCAAGTCCTCTGATGAAAGATACCTTGTCTTAACGTTTGCCCAAAAGCCATTGTACTTGCGGTAATCAGTAGTATTTGTAACGAGCCCTTCTTTGATTAAAATATCCCGCATGCCGGTTTTCGGGTAAGGTGTGATAATCTGCTCGCCATAAAAATCAATATTGGCCTTATCAAAGAATTCAAAATTCTGGGCAATATCTTCTTCTTTGTCTTCTGCATGTCCGAGAATCATGCCACCCACAATTAATATGTTATTATTGTGCAGGTATTCAATCGCCCACTTTGTCTTTTCCAACAAGTTCCCCTTATTCATCAACTTCAAGTTCCGTTCGGATACATTTTCAATCCCCAGGAATACAATTTGGATGCCTGCACGTGCCATTTTTTTGGCCAATGTTGGAGAAGATGCCACGCCTGTCGTACTTGCCTGCACGATATAACGCAGATCATTGTGACCCGCTGCTACTATTGCGTCACATAGGGACTCAAACCTTTTTACATTCAGGGTTATATTATCATCTGCAAAGGCTATGTATCGTGCACCATTTTTTTTGGCGTTCGCAAGGTCATGCATAATCCTTTCAAAATTGTAGGTTCTGAACGTACGTCCATACATGCGGTTCATACTGCAAAAATTACACGTCATCGTACAACCGCGGGATGTCTCGACCATATCCAGTCCTTTTCCGGAAAAAAGGTACCCGTCCCAGATGCGTGCATCACGACGCGGGAGCTGCAAGGTATCCAGATGCTCCAGGGGTCTTGGGGGATTATGAAAAAATTTGCCATTACACCGATAGGACAGGCCAGGGATGTCTTTCCATTCTCGTTTTCCTTCAATGGCCTCCAGCATATCGCCAAAGGTTTTTTCACCCTCTCCGCGGACGATATAATCAAAAGGATCACCATCGTCGGAGGAAGCAATTTCTTCATACATGAGGGTGGCATGGTAACCGCCAATGGCTATTTTGATCTCCTTATGCATGCTTTTTATGAATGCCGCAATCCTCCGGGCTGTGTCAAATTGAAACGTCATGGCGCTCAGCCCTACCACATCGGGCTGATAGTCCTCAATAGCCTTTTTTACCGAAGAGGGCAAGGTCTTCCTTTTGAGTATCAGATCCGCCAGGGCCACTTCATGGTGCGATGGAATATTTCCAGCTATGGAAGAGATAGCCAGGTTTGGCGCCCTCCACGTCTTTGCAGAAAACTGGGGAACGGTATCGGGCATGGAACATAACAAAATTTTCATAAATTACGCCTTCTCTTGGTTTAAATGTCGTTTTATTTAATGTAGAGCGAAGTGCCTCTTCGCTCTATAACCACTGCTTTGAAATCCCAAAACGTTAAAAGTTAAGCACGGACAAACTTGTTTGTCCGCGCAACCCTTCATCTTGCTTTCAACTGTTATCATTACATTGGGAATCCATTTTACAGCGTTACCATGCATTGTCAAGCTTACAAACATAATTGGTGATTGTTGACTTTTATTTCATTTATGATATAGATAACGTTTTAATAATGAAATAAAAGAATTTCAATATTACGGGTAGGAGCCAACTCCTGCCAGGAGACGGCTCCTGTTATACAAGGATTTTAAATCCGCGTTTGTAGATCGAAGAGTCTCTTCGATCTACTAAAAAAGTAGCCGAAGTGCCCAATTTAGAAAGAAGTCTGGATGAGAAAAATTACGGGTATTTGCCTGATTTTTTATTTTTGTCTCTTGATCCTGAATCAAAATATTACCTGCGGCTATGGATATGCAAAAGAAGAAGATCCTCTGATCAAGGTATTTAAAGCAATTATCTTGCATGGAAGACAGGCCGATTGGCCAAAAGTTGCAGCTGAAGTCAATAGCATTCGTGATCGCACCACGGATATTTACCGGATATTTAAAATAGACCTGAAACCCCGGATCGATCGTGCCGTTGAACAACAGGATTTTCAAACCCTGGCCAATCAAATGGCTAACCTTATCTTTCTGGCCATTCGTGAAAAGTTTTATTACAACCGTAAAGAAAAATTAGAAATCTTCGTCCGTTCCAAAGTAAGACTGAGAATTGCTGAGGAATATTATACCATCCTGCTCGCAGGAAACGTGAGGGATTACGATGTTCGGCACAAAACCAGTTTCCATGAAAGTATCTACAACAGGTTTGTAAAGGCACGGGACACTTTGGGAAGCACGGGCTTTTTAGGAGCAGGGTCGGTAAAACCCGATGCAAAGGAATTTGACACGTTGACAAGGGAAATAGAAGGTTTGCTCTTAAAGGCGTTCCCCTATTTTGAAACAGGAGAGGCAGACCCAGCACAATGATATGGCATGGGCTTTTCTCCCTATAAATTTCTGATGAAATATAATTTGCTTGTCTTATATATAATCCTTTTCCTACCACTTATGTGTTACGCAATGGATCAGGACAATAAGGCCGCAACTGATAGAGCCAATTCAAGCAACGTGTCGGAAGCAGAAACGCCTGCTTTACCTGAAGATTACTATTTCAACATTGAGTCTGTTTCGATGGAAACAGAAATACCAAAAGACTGGAAAAGATTTGACTTCCACGGGTTTTTTGGTGTTACTTCTCCGGTTAAAGGCCGGGATGACGACTCACAACAACCATCCTCAAGATTTCTCGATGAGAACGAACTCACCCTCTGGGCAGGGAAACGGATATCAAAAAAGTTATCGTTTGATTCCGAGCTCGAGATCAAAGAAGGATTTACAGAATACGACCTGGAAATATTTAAGTTTGATTACGAGATCATAGATAAACTCCTGGTATTTCACATAGGAAAGTTCAAATTTCCGCTGGGAATAGAACGGTTTGTGGAAGCCGGAACTTTCAATAAATTAGTAGACCGCCCCCTTCCCTCGATCAGGATTATACCGGGAACATATTCCGATATCGGTGGTATGTTTCATGGTACTGTGCCGTTACCTTACGACACAAAGCTGAGATACGAAATAGCCGTAACAAATGGTCTTGAAGGACCGGATCCAAAAGATGTACAACAACTCTGGGATAATAACCGTAACAAGGCCATTGGTGGAAGGCTCGGTTATGAGTGTCTGCCAGGGCTGGAAATAGGAGGTTCATATTCACGGGGAAAATATGATGAGGACAATAAACTGGATATCGATTTTCTGGGGGCTGATATTCAGTTTAAAAGGGGGAATCTGGAAGTACGCGGCGAGTATATAACCAGTCATGTGGAACAGAAAACAATACATGGCGACGATTACTCCCGGAATGGTTATTACCTCCAGACATCCTATAAATACCCATTTAATTTAGATTATTTACGATATCTGGAGGGAGTCGTGAGGTTTGATTCCGTAGATCCTAACCGTAATGTTACCGATGGGGAGGAGGCAGACCGGGTTGCCCTGGGTATAAATTACTATCTTAATGAGCATCTGGAATTTAAATTCGAATACGAGATTGAGAATGAGCCTGGGGAAGAAATACACAGCAAATCTTTTGCCCAGGCCATATTCAGGTGGTAAAAATTCTAACCCGAATGAGCCGGAAGTGTAAAAGGAAAACTTGACAAGGAATTTCAAAGCAGTGGTTGTAAAGCGAAGAGACTCTTCGCTCTGGTGCGCCATAAAAAAGCTGCCGAAGTGCTTATTTATCTCTCTGCATCCCTAGGTTCTCTGCGACCTCGGTGGTGAACTGTTACGGCTGACCCTTCCAAACGTGCTTACCATTCCACAGATTTCGGGAAAATTTATCTAAAGTATTGGTTTACAATACCGATATAATAAGATAAATATAAACATTTTTTGTGTATAATCTGTTTCTCCAGTCGTTCAGTATCACAGCAATTTTCAGCAATCGGAGCCCCTTTTAACGTAGAATAGTTGCAACATCTCAAGAAAACAAATCCCCCTTAATCCCTTTTGCTAAGGCTGGGAGGATTTAAGGGGATTAATTTAGTTGTATAGGCGTGGTATCTTCCAAAGATAATTTTGATATTTTTAGCAAAAATTATGAGTAAAATTAAACCCTGTCAGGGTTTTGAACCCTGACAGGGTTAACTCACGAATTTCGTGCTTCGGATTTTGTCTTTTCCGAGTTGTTCGGGTGAAGAATTTCGTTTTATTTAAGCGATATTTGGGGTGGCACGAACAAACTTGTTTGTTTGTGTTTAATTTTGCTTGTTCCCAAACTCTGTTTGGGAACACAATTGCTACGAAACCCCTCTGTGTCGTTATGTTGTGGTATTCAAACCTCAAGGACACCCATATTTTTACTCGAAACAAAGTTTCTTAACCAGACTCGTTCCCAAACAGAGTTTGGGAACGAGTAAAAGAGTCGATGCCAAAGCATCCTAACTTGAGTCGTCACTATAGTTATGAAGTACATAAATCCATTATCGAGTCAAGTTATGAAATTTCTCATTATAGACGACAATCCTGCTGATAGAGAACTCATCATGCGTTTATTGCAGAAGGAATTCCATAGTTCCAAATTTACAAATGTTATCGAACAAAGGGATTTTGATGAAGCAATTACCCGGCGTGATTTTAACATGGTGATTACCGAATATTGTCTTAGCTGGACTGATGGGTTGTGGATTCTCAAGAGTATCAAGGAACGGTTTCCTTACATACCAGTGATAATGGTTACTCATACGGAACGAAAGGAGATTGATGCGGAAGGTATGAAGTCTGGTCTGAGCAATATTATCCATAAGAAACATCTACACCTTCTTCCTGCGGCAGTGAGGGAGAGTGTAGAGAGGGTTGAATTGCTCAAACGGTTTGAACGATGTTGTGGAGTGCATGCCACAATGCGTATATTGGCTGAATCCACTACTCTTCTTGAAGCTATTCCAAAAATCCTCCAAACAATATGCGAAAGTCTGGATTGGACCCTTGGTGAGTTTTGGACCATGGACAACAAAACAGATAAACTGCGTTTCATTGAAGTCTGGCATAAGCCGTCAGTGAAGGTTTCAGCATTTGAGACACTGAGACGGCAGATCGTCCTTTCGCCTGGTAGTGGATTACCCGGAAGTGTTTACGCCAGCCGGAAACCTGTCTGGATCACAGATGTTGTCAACGATGTAAATTTCCATCGTGCGGCAATCGCTGCCAAAGAGGGATTGCGTGGGGCTCTGGGTTTCCCAATTATGGCTGGAAACGAAGTACTTGGCGTCTTCGTGTTCCTGAGCCGCGAGATACAACAGATGGACGAGGACCTGCTCATGATCCTGACCACCATCGGTAGCCAGATCGGTCAGTTCATCAAGCAAAAACAGGCGGAAGAGGCTCTGCATCATGCGCAGGAAAAGTTAGAAATGCAGCTCAGGGAACGCACCACCGCTATGGCACAATCCAATGAAGCCTTGAGAAAGAAAATCATTGAGCACAAGATGGCGGACGAAGCACTTCGGGAGAGCGAAGAGCGATTCGGGAAACTGGCAGAAAAGGTACGGCTAATCCCCTGGGAAGCAGACGCCAGGACATGGAAATTCACTTATATAGGCCCCCAGGCTATAGAGATCCTTGGCTATGCGCCGGAAACCTGGTATACAGCCAATTTCTGGGCCGAGCATATCCACCCGGAAGACCGCAAATGGGCAGTCAATTATTGTGCAGAGATGAGCATGCTGCATGAAAACTATGAATTTGAATACAGGACACTCACGGCAGATGGGCAAATCGTATGGTTGCGTGACATAGTCAATGTCGTCCGTGATGAGGCTGGACCAAAGATTTTACGCGGATTTATGATCGACATCACTAAACGCAAGCGAATAGAGGAAGAACTGAAGGCGCTTAACGAATCTTTGGAAAAGCGCATCGAGGAACGAACAAAGGAGTTAGTAAAGGCAAATGAAGAACTACAAGTAAAAATCGCCGAACGCAAAATGATAGAAGATGCACTGTATGCAAGTGAGGCTCGATACCGCGACCTCTTTGAGAATTCTCCAGTTTCTCTTTGTGAAGAAGATTTGTCAGAGGTTAAAACCTGCATTGATAGTCTACGAGAATCGGGAATCACAGATTTCAGGACATATTTTGATAATCATTCAGAAGTAATTCATACATGTGCTGCAAAGGTAAAGATTATTGATGTAAATAAGGCTACGTTGAATATGTACAAAGCAAAAAATAAAAAACAGATTCTTCGTGGCTTATCTCAGTCTTTCGACAAAGAATTATTCGATGTGTACAAGCAGGCAGTTATCGCTCTTGCGGAAGGTAAAACTTCGTTTGAGGCAGAAGTTTTCACCCGCACGCTTATGGGCTCAAAGAACTGCATGGTTTTGAGATTGTCCATATCACCTGGGTTTGAACAAACATGGGCAAGGGTAGTTGTTTCTCTTACAGACATCACTGAGCGAAAATGGATTGAGGATGCTCTCAAGCGTAGAATACTTCTTGAAAAGACGATTGCCAGTATATCCACAAGGTTTGTTATTCTTTCAGATTTTAATAATACTATTTATAAATCTCTGGCCGATGCAGGCCGATTAAGCAAAGCGGGGAGAGCCTATCTTTTTCAATTTCGCGATAACGGGAAAATCATGGATAACACCCATGAGTGGTGCGATGAGGGGGTCACACCCGAAATCCAGAATCTCCAGGATCTTCCCACTTCAATGTTTCCCTGGTTCATGGAGAACCTGCGTGCTGGTAATGTAATTCACATCCCCGACGTCTCGAAAATGCCGCCTGAGCGCGATTTTGATAAGGCATTCCTGGAAAAGCAGGGTATCAAATCGCTGTTGGTCTTGCCCGTATATGCTGATGCAGACCTGGCTGGATTTCTTGGTTTTGACAACGTCGTAACAGCCGGTCCATGGCATGAAGAAGATATAACCCTGCTCCGTATCATGTCAGAGATCATAGGAAGCGCAATCGCACGTAAGCGGTCGGAGGCTCTTATTACTTACATGGCTTACCATGATACCCTCACCAGCTTGCCCAATCGCAATCTATTGAAAGACCGACTTCAAGTGGCCGTGGTCCATGCAAAGCGAAATAAAAGTATGGCGGCAGTTATGGTTCTTGACCTGGACAACTTCAAAACCATCAATGACACGCTGGGACACCACGTAGGCGACTTACTGCTCAGGGCTGTTGCCGAACGATTGATACGATGTGTCCGTGAGAGTGATACGGTTGCCCGTACTGGCGGCGATGAATTTACGGTCATCCTTTATGATCTTGTCCATGTAGAGGACGCTGCTACTGTTGCACAGAAATTTCTTGATGCATTATACCAACCCTTTCAGTTCGAAGGCCATGAAGTCAACATCACCACCAGCATAGGTATTAGCCTTTATCCCCTGGATGCAGAGGAGACGGAAAGCCTGGTCAAAAACGCTGACATAGCTATGTACCTATCCAAGGAACATGGTAAAAATACCTATCGCTTCTACAAGTCTGATATGAATACCCACGTTTAAACAACATTTGACAACCAAGCTTCATTTACCTATGATTATATGTTACGTTTTGTATCTGACATATAATTTCTACAACTCCTGACCAGAACAAGCCTGAAGTATAAAATGAAAATTGCGAGATCCATTTTCCATTTTTCACTTATTTTTTGCTAAAAATGCCAAAATTCCAAAAAATTCTCCACCCTGAAAAATTCAATTTGATATTGTACTACACTATCACCAGCTTTGCAGTCACCGCAATCCTGAGTCTGGTGGTGGGGTGGATATTCCCAAGTATGGAGAGCCAGGAATTAGTCAAACGAAGTGAGGAATACGCACAATACTTTACCGTTCATCTGAATTATGAGATCTATAAAGATTTTCTTTTCCCTACCCTCCGGAAGGAAAAAGAAATCGATCTCGAAAACAACCACAAACAACTTAAACAGCTGGATAAGACCGTTCGTGAGAATTTGTACGGGTTAAAAGTAAAGAAACTGTATTTATATGATCTGGAAGGTCGTATCATTTACAGTACGGTGCCGGAGCATATAGGGTTCACCCTCGATCGCGGCATAAATAAAAAACTGGATTCTGCCATTCATGGTAAACCTGCATCTGCATTAAGGCTGGCAGGTACAACTGATTCGAAAGGCTCCTCTGTGGTTGAAACCTTACTCGAAAGTTATTACCCCTTTTATGAAATGGAAAAGGACGGATCCAAAAAAAACCAGGTAGGGGTATTGGAGATTTACCAGGACATGTCCGGATTAAAGAGGCAGATAGCAAAGGCACGGGAGAAGGCGCTTGTTATGACAGGTTCGGCAATGGGGGTTTTATTTTTTGCCCTTTTCCTCATAGTCATGAAGGCAGCAAGGATTATCAATATAAGGACGAAACAATTGATTGATGCCCGCTATACCTTAGAACTCAAAGTAGAGGAAAGGACTCAGGAAATTCGGGAAGCATATAAAAAATTACAACTCACCCAACGCAAACTAATACAATCCGAAAAACTGGCAAGCATCGGCACACTCGTTACGGGGCTTGCCCACGAGATTAATAATCCACTAGCTTCTGTAGCCAGTTGTGCCGAAGGCTTGATTGAACGGCTTAAAATAATATTGGATCGCAAAGAACAATACCATCCCAGGTTAGCCCAGCATAACTTTAACCAGTCACAAAATGGGGATCAGGGGTCAGGGGTCAGGGATCAGAGGTCAGAAGCGCATCTCCCGAACCCTGTTCCCCGACCCCTGATCCCCTTAAAAGAACTTGCTGATGAAAAGCAGTCTTTACCGTATAATACAATAGATTCAGATATATTTACTGAATATCTAAAGATTATCTGCGATGAAACCTATCGGTGTAAAACCATTATCTCGAATCTCCTTAACTTTTCGAGGCAGACAGAACCAAAATTTGAGCAAGTCGAGGTAAATCGTATTATTCATGATACGCTTTCCGTTGTCCAGTATCAGTCCCAATCAAGGAGTCAAAACATCAACCTCAATCTCTCCGAAGAACCGTGCTCTGTAATTGGAGATCCGCAACAGTTAAAACAGGTCTTCCTCAACTTAATTATTAATGCACTGCATGCAACTGAAGGTGGTGGTGACATCTCTGTATCAACCTGTAAAAAACAGACCGTTGTACAAATAGTTTTCCAGGATTCTGGTACCGGTATCGAGACAGAACACCTTGATAAAATATTCGACCCTTTCTTTACCACAAAACCAACCGGAAAGGGTACCGGACTGGGGCTTGCTATCTGTTATGGCATTATAGATGTCCATAGTGGAAGAATTGAAGCCTTTAGTGAAGGGGCTGGTAAGGGTGCGTGCTTTACGATAACATTGCCTTTAGCAACATAGCAATTCGTTCCCAAACTCCGTTTGGGAACGCAATGGGTAAGAAACTCTGTTTCGAGAAATCAATCGATAAAGTTTCTGACAGTTAAGCAGATATCCATGAAACAGAGTTTGGGAACAAGCGGGGTAACCTTTGAAATTCCCCGACGGTAATTGTAATATAAAATTTTATATTCAATTTCGAACACAAGAACATCATGAGTAAAAGACCTAACATCCTATTTACAGACGATGAAGACACGTTCCGGAACATTATGGCAAAGGAACTCACCCGCATGGGATATAACGTGACCTGCTGTGCTAACGGGCCAGAGACTCTAAGGAATATGCAGGAGCGTGATTTTGACGTGGTTATACTGGACATGAATATGCCCATGATGAACGGAATTGAGATCTTGAAAAAGGTGAAGGAAATGGAGTCTACAACAGAGGTGATTGTTTTGACAGGGCAAGGTTCTATTGAAAATGCCGTTCAAGCTATAAAATTAGGTGCGTACGATTACCTCACAAAACAGTGCCGTTTGAGCGAACTTGATGCATTATTGCAAAAAGCATTGGAAAAAAGACAGTTAAACAGGGAGAATGCACATCTCAGAAGATTGGTAAAAAGTGTCCGGGAAACCCCTGTAATGATCGGAAACAGCATCGCAATGAATGCTGTTTATAAAATGATCGACAAGGTGGCTCCATCAGATTCCATTGTTTTGATTCAGGGGGAAAGTGGCACAGGAAAGGAACTCATTGCTCAGACACTCCATCTGCGTAGTACACGGGCAAATAAACCATTCGTGGTTGTTAACTGTGCCACCTTGCAGGAAACTTTATTAGAAAGTGAACTTTTTGGACATACGAAAGGGGCATTTACCGGCGCCACAGAATCACGGATGGGACTGTTCGAAGCAGCAGACGGAGGTACGCTGTTTCTGGACGAGATTGGAGAACTCACCGTTAACACACAGGCAAAGCTCCTTCGCGTTGTTCAATCAGGCGAGGTCCGGCGCATTGGTGACAATAAAGCAATTACTGTAGATACCCGTATCATTGCTGCTACCCATAAAAATCTGGCTACAGAAGTAAAAAATGGAAGATTCAGGGAAGACCTCTATTTCAGGTTAAACGTGATTACTCTATCTCTTCCCTCCTTGAGAGAAAGGCGGGAAGACATCCCCCTTTTAATCAACTATTTTCTTGAAAACTTTTGCCGGGATATGCCGAAAAAGAAAATACTTCCCGAAGCATTAACGGCAATGACCCAATACACCTGGCCAGGTAACGTGCGCGAATTAGAAAACACCATGGAACGTCTGGTAGTACTGGCAGAAGGCGAGAACATCGCCATTGAGGATTTACCAGAAAATATTCGCGGAATATCCTCTTCCCGGAACGCAATCGAGGGCACAGAAGGAACTCTTTCGGATGTGGAGAAGAAGTATATACTTAAGGTACTACACGAAAAACGGTGGAATAAAACCCTTGCCGCAGAAGCCCTTGGTATATCTCTGAAAACGTTATACAATAAATTAAAAGTGTACAATATTGATTTGTAATGAATTTTTTTGATAATACTATAAAATACAATCGGTGAATCCGGATATTTCCATTGTTATTCCCGTATATAACGAGGTCGATAACATTGAACCTCTCGGTCGTTCTATCATCAATAAAATGCGGGGTAAAAACTATGAAGTAATCTTTGTGAATGACGGCAGCACTGATGGTAGTACGGGGAAATTAAATGCGTGGTGTGCTAGCCATACAAACTTCCGTACAATTCATTTCAAGAAGAATGCCGGTCAAACGGCAGCCATGGACGCCGGCTTTAAACATGCAGCAGGGAAATATGTGGTTTCCATGGATGCAGATATGCAGAACGACCCTGCGGATATTCCGAAATTGCTTGAAAAACTCGACACTTATGATATGGTATGCGGGTGGAGACAGAAGAGGAACGACCCGTGGATCAAACGCATCTCTTCCAAAGTAGCGAACTTTATCAGAAACAAACTTTCACAGGAAGATATTAAAGATACGGGGTGTTCCCTGAAGGCATATCGGAAGGAATGTTTCAATCGAATCAAGTTATATAATGGCATGCATCGGTTTTTACCAACCCTGTTTAAAATGGAAGGTTTTACGGTTGCGGAAATTGTGGTAAACCACTATCCGAGGAAGTTTGGAAAATCGAAGTATGGTATATCGAACAGGGCATTCAGGGCATTTATAGATCTGCTGGTCGTACGATGGATGAAAAAACGTAAACTGAATTATGAGGTAAATAATGACTAATCTTGCAACACATATTAACGCATGGATTATCCTGGGTTTTATTGGACAATTTTTGTTTGGATCAAGGTTTTTCGTACAATGGATTGTTTCTGAAAAGCGCGGCGAAAGTATCATCCCCGAGGTGTTCTGGTATCTGAGCATGGCGGGAAGTGCAATATTATTAACGTATGCAATTTATCGACGTGATCCTGTTTTTATCATGGGACAATGTTCGGGGCTTTTTATCTATGTACGCAATATTATGTTAATCTACAAAAAGAAAAGAATACTGGCTACGGCTGCAGGTAAGGGATTTGGATTACGAAAGACTTTTACAGAATAACTTCGCTACCGAACGTATATAATTTTGCCTGTAAAAAATGGCAAAACAAATAAAATTAGTACAAGCGTGCAATATATAAATTTTCGATGCAGGGTAAGCCTTCTGTTTTTTGTTTGTTTTTTATTACGTCTGTGTTTTAGAGGCAAATATCTTGACTGCTGTGACAGCATAGACTTTGCCCTGGGGATCAGAGATTACGACCTTTCCCTCCTTCAGCCACACTTTCCTGGTTATCCTGTTTATATATTTATCTCACGACTATTTTTCAGATTCTTCGCTGATGAGGCCTGGGCGTTAGTATTACCCGGTGTTTTTTTTAGTAGTCTTACGGTCTACCCGCTTTTCTCCCTTGCCAGACAGTTATTTTCTGAAAAGGTTGCCACACTGACGGCAATTCTTTATCTCATCAATCCATTGTGTTGGTTACAAGCCGAAAGACCCACCTCTGATGCTATGGGCTTATTTTTTGTAACATTATCTGCCGATTTCTTGTATCGGGCATTTAACCCGATGCTTACGAATTTCAATAACAAAAACTGCCTTTTTTGGGGCGGTCTGGCCCTAGGTCTCGGACTCGGTGTGCGACTTTCTTATTTTCCATTCATTGCATTATTGATAGGCGTCTTATTCTATTTAGCTGTTCAAAGAATGAACCATAAGACACAGGTCATTTTGTATGGATTCATGGGACTCGTTGCTGGTATTTTTTTCTGGCTTTTCCCACAAATCGGACACATAGGCTGTAGTTCTTTTTTTCAAAATGGCTTTTTATTTTCCTATGGGCATTTTACCGATTGGGGCGGCTCGATATTCACCTTTTGCGGATTAACGCGGATCGCCTGTCTTGTGAAGTCAATATGGGTGTGCGGGCTGGGTGGCTGGTGGTATGATACCTCGTTTTTGAGATTAATCCCCTCCATGATTATCATAATCTCCCTTTTTTATTTCCTCAAGTATTATCACTTTGACCGCCGAGGATGGTTCTTAGTATTATATGTGTTCCCTTATTTGCTTTGGGTGATTCTTGGGCAAAACGTGGCAAACCCGAGGCATATAATGCCAATCATACCTATGATATTGATACTGATCGCATGCGGACTATGCAAAGCCCAGGAAACGGATTACAAGGGTGTTTTTCTGCTTTTTACATTGACACTGATTGTTAGTATGTCAGTAATATCGTTCAAATTAGTTGTCAAATATCGTAATAATATCCCGGCGCCAATACAATTAATCCAATTTATTGAAAGGCAATTTAATAATATTTCTACAAGAATCTACTGTTGCAACGAGAAAAGATTTTTTGATTATTATGCCCCTCAATGGGACGTGAGAACGGTACGGGATATAACAGAGTTAAAGAGTGACTTATTGTGTTCATTAGGTAAACCCCAAAATATTCTCATGGTTCATACATCGGGAGAAATGAAACAATTCGGCATAACAAACCCACCTATGACAAAGTTCAAAGGAAACCCATACACCGATAGCACAAGGGAAGAGTTGCAGCTTTCTGTGTTGACCAATTCACAGGTCGGGCATCATTTCTAGATCGATACTTTTGTAAGAATTACAATTATTACATGTAAATATTACATAAATTTATAGACATCGCTGGTATTACATCAAGAGAGACAAATACTTGTTTGACCATAAGCTCATTACATTTCAAATACTTACAGCATACTCCCATCTTTATTTCGTTTTTTCACAATATTCGGTACATCTGTTGCGCTGTGTCCAACGTTTGATTTAACATCTCGCTATGAAAAGCTCGGAAGCATTCATCAAGTACAGAACAGTCTGGATAATAGATAATGAAACAAAAAACGATACTCATAACAGGCGCAACAGGATTTTTAGGAAATTACCTGACCAGAGAACTTTTTGAGGCAGGTTTTTACCTCAAACTTCTTATCAGAAATTCAGCGAATGGACAGGCTAAAGAAAGGATTTCTGAAGTGTTCCCGCCGGTTGGGAACACGGAATCTGTGCTTGACACACTATCCGGCCGTATTGAAATAATTGATGGGGATGTTTCTCAAAAATGCCTTGGACTAAATGCACAGGATTATTCAAGATTATCGGATACCGTTGATGAGGTATTTCACTGTGCTGCAGCAACAAAATTCTGTAATGGATCAGACAACACGCTGGTACCTACCAATGTTTACGGCACTGAACACATAGTATGGTTTTGTCTCTCAAACAAACCAAAAAGGCTTCATTATATTAGTACGGCTTATGTTGCGGGGACAAGACGTGATACAGTTTTTGAGCATGAACTGGAGAAAAAACAGACGTTTAATAATAATTACGAAAAATCAAAGTTTGATGCCGAGAGATTGTTGAGGCAATTTGCGAACAAATATAATATCCCCACGACGATCTATCGACCGAGTATTATCGTAGGTGATTCCAAAACCGGTTTTACACGTAATTACGACAGCATTTATGTATTTGGCAAGGGATTGAACCGTCTTAAAAATTATGAAATGCGAAATAATCACAAAGATACACAGT
Organism: Candidatus Brocadia sp.; assembly: GCA_021646415.1. NCBI lineage: Bacteria > Pseudomonadati > Planctomycetota > Candidatus Brocadiia > Candidatus Brocadiales > Candidatus Brocadiaceae > Candidatus Brocadia > Candidatus Brocadia sp. Next base: position 35,793 of record SOEU01000023.1, on the reverse strand, counting down.
GTAGCAGCAGAAACGATATCGGCCATCCTCCATCTTTGAGAATTCCCGGTGACAAACATGCCACGATAAACCTTGTACCCGTGGATTACGCCACACATGCAATCGTTGCCATCTCCGGACAGGCAAATAGTATAAACAAGATATTTCACATCGTAAATCCGTCCCCACCCACACTCGGTGAACTTGCCGAGTGGATGACGATTGCAACAGGTATCCATCATATAAAGATTGTGCCCATATATGAATTCCAGGTTCGGCCACACAACTTACCGGAAAAATTATTTTTACAGGGAACTGAGGCCTTCCGACCATATATGTTTGGAGAACCTTATTTTGATTCGACAAACACAAGGATCATGTTAAGCGGTACGGGGATCGAGTGCCCTTTGATTACCCAGGAACTCATCAACCTGTTTATTCAGTATGCTATTGATACAAATTGGGGTAAAAAAAAACAAACCGTCTGCAAGTTAACAATTCCAAAGTTCTATGACAATTCTTCAAGAAAGTACTATAAACAAAATGGGTAAAAGACCGGAAATCCCGGAAAATATCACTCATATCGAATACTTTAACCGATTGTTAAAAGATAGGGTAAATAGTTGCACAATTCCCAAAATATCCAGTCTTAATGCTATCATCCAATTCGAGATAACGGATAATGGAAACGGGATTTGGAACATTGTGATAGAAAACGGTTTCGTAAAGGAAGTAACAAAGAAGGTGCTGGAGAAACCCACGTGTACCTTTACCTTGAACAGCAATACATTTCTCTCTATTCTCAGGCGTGAAATAACCCCACAAATGGCATTTTTCAAAGGAACGGTTGATATAAAAGGAGACATTCTATTAGCACTAAAGATGAATATCCTGGTTAATTACCTGTAATATGTATTACGCAAAGGAGTGTCGTATGAGACAAAAATTACTATTATTTGGCAAGACCCCTTTATCCATGCAAAGAATATCCATAATTACCTCATTGGTATTATCGGTAGTGACGGTTGGTAACTTTTTTCTAAAAACATTCACAATTATTGATGATTTTAGTTTTCAAAACAGTGCAATTCGGGGTAAGGAATATTCCTATAGCTATTTTGTAAGTGATAACCACTGGGACAATGATAATGTCCATTATGAGGAAGAGGACAGAGAAAACGAATATGATCGGGAAACTGCCTAGAAAATATATTAGGGCTAATACCTTTTCTGATGTCACATTTGGATACACCTTTCGTACATCTTATTTTACAAGCAACGAAAATCTCTTACCATTGTAATGATGATAAATTGCACGGATATTGGTTCTTTTAAGGGAGGTTGTATGTTTACGCAGGTGAAAAAACGTTTTGTATCTGGGGCTTTAATTGTTGGTATATTTACAACGGGGGCTATCCTCCCGGTAGCGGCATCCGCAAAAGACAAGATCGTGGGGGCAGTAAGCAGCCTGGATGAAAATACGGGAGCGATCACGATAATAGATACTCTTGTGCAAGTGGATGCCAGTAATGCAAAGATAAAGGTAAAGGGGGTTAATAATGCAACACTATCGGATATTCAGGAAGGTAACATTATTAAGATTACGGGCAGTGCCGATGATTCAGGTGTCATCGAAGCAATAAGTATTAAAGATCCTGTAAAACTAAATAAAAAATATGACGGAAAAATCACGGGAAAAACGGAGAAGGTGAACACCTCTAAAGATACCTTTGTCATTATGGGTCAACCGGTAGATGCTGGAAATCTACCGAGTGTTATCATGGGTGGAAGAACGATTTCGTTTGATAATATGCGTTCAGGTGTCAGTGTGGATGTATATGTTATCGCCAAGGATAGTCAGTTGGTTGCCAAGAAAATGATCATACGTTCTGAGAGTTGTAACTTCTGCCACTAAAGGATAAGTGACTTCATTTCACAATTTTAAAAAAAGGATTGGTCCAATGAAATATTTACAAAAAACTGTACTTTGTATTGGATTGAGTGTTGCCCTATATAGTTTTCTCTCGAATACCTTATTCGCATCAGCAGGAGGTCCGGTCGCTTACTCTACAGGCGCTCCAAATGACCACGGCACATGTAATACGGATGGTTGTCACAACTCCTTTAGCCTTGATTCGGGTAACGCAATATTTTCAATCACTGCCCCCACCGCTTATACTCCAGGCAAAACAGTAAAATTGAAGGTTTCCTTTCGTAGTTCCAGCGGAAAAAAGCATGGATTTGAGTTGACAGCGCTGGATGCCAATGGCAACAGGGTTGGAACATTTAAAAAAATAGGAAATACTACCCAGGTTATTCTCCCAAATGACTCCCGTGGGTTGGAGCAGGCGGACAAGGGTAAATATATAGAGCAAACATTCAACGGCATTAAAAAGAAAAGTTGGAAGATTAAGTGGAAGGCACCCAGCGACGCAGCTAATCCAATCACATTTTATGCAGCAGGGTGCGAAGCAAACGGAGACGGAGCCGCCACTGATGATTATATTTATACCACCACCGCAGAAACATCTTCTGCGCCTTAAAAGAAGCTGAGTGTAAATGAAATTGCGTATTGGTGTCTGTTATATGGAGTTTCGGTAAGAAATAATAAATTAAGGGATGAAACTTTATCGATGGAAACGAATCGATTGTTTGCATTCATAAAACAACATCATTTGTTTTGTATCCTTGTGGGTGTAAGTATCTTTCTTTTCTTTTTTGAGTTAGGCAGCAGAAGTTTTGAGATTAAGGACGCTCGTCGGTTTGCAGTGATTACACAAGAGATGATACAAGGGGGTAGCTGGCTAGTACTCCATAAACATGGCGAAATCTATCTGAACAAACCCCCCATGCTGATGTGGTTGATTGCCCTTTTTTCTTCCATCGGGCATCAAGTAACCCCCCTTACCGCCAGATTACCTGGTGCAATTGCCGGCTTTTCAAGTATCCTTGTGATTTATTACTTTACCCAAAAATTCTTTAATCAACGCGCTGCCTTCATCGCAGCTATTATCCTTGCTACTTCTCAAAGATATTTCTGGTACGGTCGGTCTGCCTTCCCCGATATGCTCTTTACCCTCTTTATAACACTGGCCCTCTTTTCCTTTTACCTCGGATACAAACAAAACAAGGAATTTTATATCGGCATGCATCTCTCCATGTTCTTTGCCATCTTAACGAAGGGGCCGCTGGGAATTATCTTTATCCTCAGTATTATTGTCTCTTTTTTGGCTTTTCAAAGGGATTTAAAGGCCTTCAAAGAACTGAAATGGCAATGGGGTAGTATCCTCATCATGATAATGGCCGGCATTTGTATCGCATATTGCTTAAAGGTAGGGCTTGAACCTTTTATGGCTACCATAAAGAGAGAATTTTTGACTCGGATTAATAATCCTGTAAATAACGGCGAACCTTTTTATTATTATTTTGTGAATATTTGGGCAGATTTCCTCCCGTGGTCATTATTCATTCCATTAGCCGCCATCTATGCCTATAAAAAATGGCGCTTGGGAGATGAATACATTACATTCATTTTCTGCTGGGCCGTACTCGTTTTTACAATTCTCTGTGTAGCCAAGGCAAAACACCCGCGGTATATGCTCCCCCTTTATCCAGCATTATCGATCTTAATGGCAGCTCTCATTGATGATACATTAAAAGGGTCGGTCATACTTCCTTCGTGGTTACGCTCATCTGTACGTTGGATTATTTTCACAATGATCGGACTGACGGCAATCCTGCTTGTTATTGTGCCTGCCTACTTTTTCAACTATTCCTGGGTTGGAATATTCGTCTCCTTGATAATGCTTCTCATTGTGATGAAAGTGTTTTTCTTTCTCCGTCAGAAGAATGGACTAGTCAATGTGTATTTTGCTATCTGTATGCTCATAACCGTCATAGGATGGGGAATATATGTGCATTGTCTTACTATCCATTCACGGAATGAAACCTTTGGCACAAAGCTGACTTATGCGATAGAAAAAAACTTGGGAGACCTGAATACATACCATATATGTGGTTATGAACTAGGGGAATCTTTATGGAATATTGTAAATTTGAGTCTGAAGATGCATGTCCCGATGATCAAAAGTATACAGGAATTAAAGACCTTTATGAATGCCCCTGACCACAAACCACTCTGCATCGTTGGAAAGAAAATTTTTGAAAAAATAAAAGATGATGCACTTGATGATACCTTAAATACCTTAGATGTTTGCACCACAAAACGTCAGGTAACGCTTATTTATAAAAAAAATCAACAAAAGATTTACCAACAATGAAAAATCCGGATATTTCTCTTGTTATTCCCTTATACAACGAGGCAGATAACATTGAACCTCTCGGGCATTCTATTCTCCATGCCATGGAGAAACAAAATTACGAGGTAATCTTCGTGAATGACGGCAGTATAGACGGCAGTACGGAAAAACTGAATGCATGGTGCACCAAACATGAAAACTTCCGTACCATTCATTTCAAGAGGAACGCAGGACAAACGGCGGCAATGGATGCCGGCTTTAAATCTGCTGCGGGGAAATATATTGTTTCTATGGATGCCGATATGCAAAATGATCCTCTGGATATCCCAAAATTACTTGAAAAACTGAATTCTTATGACATGGTATGCGGGTGGAGACAGAAGAGGAACGACCCGTGGATCAAACGCATTTCTTCTCAAGTAGCCAATTATATAAGAAACAAGCTTTCAAGTGAGGATATTAAGGATACAGGATGCTCTCTCAAGGCATATCGCAGGGAATGTCTCATACACATCAGGTTATATAACGGCATGCATCGGTTTTTGCCCACCCTGTTTAAGATGGAGGGGTTTACCGTTGCTGAGATTGTTGTAAACCACTATCCCCGGAAGTTTGGAAAATCAAAATACGGGATATCGAACAGGGCATTCAGGGCATTTATAGATTTGTTGGCTGTACGGTGGATGAAAAAAAGGAAACTTCATTATGAGGTAGAAAATGAAAAATCTTATAACACATATTAATTTCTGGGTTGTGTTTGGTCTTATTGGACAACTTTTGTTCGGTTCCCGATTTTTTATACAATGGATTGTCTCGGAAAAACGCGGCGAAAGCATTATTCCGGAGGTATTCTGGTATTTAAGCATGGCGGGCAGCGTCATATTATTTACCTATGCGATATTCAGACGTGACCCTGTTTTTATCATGGGACAATCCGCAGGGATTTTTATCTATGCTCGCAATATTATGTTAATTTACAAAAAGAAAAGACTCCTGGACATGGCAACCGGCAAAGGGATTAATTCCTTAAATACTGCTGTTGAATAAATGGGCTGAGTGAATCCTATTTTGTATCTGAACGGAAACACACCAAAACCATGGAGCATAAGGCATAGCAGGTGTATCATGGAAACAAATATTAATCAGCATTCTGTGGAAAGGATAACAAAGAAGGACATTCCTTTTCTCTCTGGCTTAATCCTAATTGGTCTGACTCTATTTCTCTGGCATACCTGGGCAACGCCGCTCATTGATCCCGATGAACCTCGTTATGCCGCTACAGCGAGCGATATGGTGCTGAACAACCATTGGGTCGTGCCGCACTTTAATGGCGCTCCACGCATTAATAAACCTCCTCTCTTCTATTGGACCATTGCCATATCCTATAAAATTTTTGGGATAAACGAATTCAGTGCACGATTACCCTCAGCCCTGGCGGCTATGGGCACAGTATTGATCGTCTATCTGTGGGGGAAAAGGCTTGAAGACTGCAAAAATGGTTTTTGGGCTGGTTTAATACTGATGTCCAATCCATTGTTTTTTCTCATTTCCCGTTTATGTATTACGGATATGCTCCTGACCTTTTTTGTCTGTGCCAGCCTTTACCTTTTCTTCATCGAATATACGGAAGCTCATAAAAGCAACCTCAGGCGGTTATTCCTTTACTTTCTCCTGAGTATGGTCTTTCTGATAAAAGGGCCGGTAGGTATCTTGTTGTTTATCCTGATTACCATGGGATTCCTCTTATGGATACGTGACTTTCGGTATATCAGGAATCTTTGGTATCTACCGGGGTTCCTGGTTTTCCTTGCTATTATCTGTTCGTGGGGTATTCCCTTCTGGCTGTCCCTGGGCACAAAACAAATCTTTGCATTGCTTTCGCAAGAGATGTCTGGCAGATTTGTCAGCGGTTATGCCCACCCACAACCTTTTTATTATTATGCACCGGTATTTTTCATGGGATTTTTCCCCTGGTCGCTGTTTGTATTTATTCCTTTTGTTCATGCCCTAAAACAAAGGCAAAGTATGCCAGGAAAGGAAAAAAGACAGGTGTATTTTTCCTGTTCCTGGTTCATCCTTACCGTGACCTTTTTTTCTCTGTCTCACTCGAAATTGATGACCTATATCCTTCCCGTTTCTCCTTCCATTGCACTGCTAACCACGTCACTTTCACGATGGGAAACAGAAGACCTCTTAGGGAAAGGGTACTTATGGATCGTGTGGCCTGTTCTATGCGTGTCTGCAACAATGCCCCTGGTGCTCATGTTTATCATATTTGAATGGCCGCCAACTGTGCATGGTTTATCCGCAATTCATATGGTTGTTCCCATTATTGTTCTTTTCGTCGGGACAGTGGTATCGCTCTATACTTTCTTCGTGAACAGGCATTTTTCCTACATAATAAAGGTCTTTTGTTTCACGAATTGTTTAATCCTCGGCATCACCATGGCCTATTCAGCGAATTCATTGGGAACCGTTCGGTCCACAAAGGATATTGTGAAAAACTATCTTTCAGACAAGAAGAATTATACGCTTTTGAGTTGCGGAAAACCTATGCCAAGCCTTGTCTTTTATAGTGGAAAAAATGTGCTGGAATTAGATGCAGATACTAGATTGAAAAAACTTCTTTCTGATCAAGAATGCCCTCTTTATGTCGTTATGAGTAGAAATGATTATCAGAAAAAGCGGGCATGGATTCAGAAAAAGAAGTTGCATGCCGTATGTCAGAATAATACGCATGTCATATTAGAAAAAGACTGAATTAACAAAGGAACTTCTGTATGCAGGAAAATTCCAGGAAACGGCAAAAATATTACTTTGATATACTCATATTGGTTGTCGTTTCCGGTTTGGTTATATTTCCAGCCCTTGGGCAGGAGCGATATCTTGCGAGCCGCGAGATCCGGCACGCAGAAATTATTCGCGAAATGGCCGAACGGGGCGATTACCTGGTGCCGAGACTCTTCGGTAAGATATACTACGACAAGCCACCGGTTATTCACGCACCTGCAGCATTCATTACGCGCATAGTGGGGAAACCGAGCATGACTATTGCACGCATGCCATCTGCTATTGCCGGCATGCTGGGGGTGCTAGCCACCTATGGCATAGGTCTTTTGCTTCTGGACCGGCGTTCGGCGCTGGTTGGGGCAATTGTATTACTTGGTATGCCTGGTTATAGTCTCTGGGCGCGTCATGCCAGGCCCGACATGATTTTTTGCGCCATGATTTTATTCTCGTGCCTTTGCCTCGGAATCGGGATGCGAAAATACAATCATTTTCCAAGAACGTTTTACTTTACGCTTGCAGGACTATTTGCTGGTGTTGGAGTGATAACGAAGGGTCCCTACGGAATTCTCGTCCCAATCTTTTTTGTAGTTTTTGCACCATTCCGCAACCTGAACTTTACACGCCCTCGACTCGGTTGGACTGGTTTCTTGCTTGGACTCCTCACTGCCATTGCTATCTGGGCTATTCCTGCTTATCTTCGTGACGGTGGTGAATATCTCCGTGGGGTGATATTCCAGCCTGATCTTGATGTAACAAGGGAAGGAAGCGTGAAATCGTTTTTTTGGTATGTTCCGTATGTGCTCATACTCACGGTACCACTTTCGATTTTCCTTCCTCTTGCTATTGTTGATTTGCGGCGATATGGTTACTCTGCGCCCCTTGCAATTGCGGGGGCTATGTTTATCGTTATTTCATGTATTTCCAAAAAACGGCAGCATTACCTTCTTCCACTTGACCCATTTCTGGCGCTAGGGATTGCCGCCACAGTCGTTCGACATGGGATAACAAGTCGTATCGTGCGGCGATCTGCAAGGATACTCATAATAATTTCAATAGCGTCAATTCCCATTTACTTTGTAGCTATTCAGCCTTTTCTGCAACCATACAAAAACTCAAAAATATTTTTTGCAAAAGAAGTCCTTGGAGTGATTAAGCCAAATTCGTGTATATACTGTGTATCTGGTACCAAGGAAGTACTGGCATGGGTAGGACGAGACTATGACAGAATCTGTGAAATCAATCGAAACGACCCCTCTGTAACCAAAACCTTATGCAATGATAAGGCAAGGTATTACCTTGTTAGTGAACAGGATCTTATGACTCTTCTTAAAGGTAAAGAGCCTCTTTCGGGAGAATTGATTCTCAATCGTAAAGTCGGTCATGAAAACATGATGCTCTTTTGCCTTAAGAGCAAAACAACGGGTGCACCTTGATAATGCACAGAAAGATTTTTTCAAAGTTTGTTCAAAGAGACCTTTGTAATAAAGGATATGAATCTTGAAAAGATACGTTCGAATCCTTCTCAAATATAGAATAGCAATGCTTGTTGTAATTCTGGTTATAACAGCATTTTTTGGTTACTATGCCAGAGAAATGAGAACAGATAATTCTATCGAAATCTGGCTTTCAAAAAATGACAGGGATCTGGATTATTACAAGGTATTTTTAAAGAAATTCGGAGATGAGGAGTTTTTGGTTGTAGCCTTCAGTGCAGTTAACATATTCACCAAAAACCGTATCCGATATATTAACACCCTTGCAGAAAAGCTGAAAAGATTGGATGGTATTGCAGGGGTCATTTCGTTAGCAGATGTGTTGAAAGACAAAATTACATCTCCTGTTTTTAAAGAAATACTCAGGGTTCAACATGGCCGTCCTTTGACGAACATTTTTAAACAGCAACTACTCACGGATTCACTCTATCAAAATACCATTATTTCTCAAAACGGTAAGACCACAGCAATCATTGCCACAGTGAAATGTGCAGGACCGGAATCGAGAAAACAATTAGTGTCTGAGGTCAAAAAAGTACTTTCTGAAGCGACTGTCAGACCGACGGACACGGAGAAGAGAAAACAGAAGTATTATTTAGCCGGTCCTTCCGTTGTAAATGCGGAACTTGATCGTATGTCAAAGCAAGACATGACCAAATTTACGCCGCTTATGTTTGCGATGTCGATCATTGTATTAGGATGCCTGTTTAGAAAAATTTCAGGGGTATTAATTCCCATGTTGACCGTTGGGGTATGTATCACATGGATTACCGGATGTTTTGTGCTCTTTGGCCAGACAATGAACATGATTTCAAATATGCTCCTCCCCCTGACCTTTATTATTGCTCTTTCTGCCTCGATCCATCTGATCAGTTATTATTACCAGGAAAGTAAATTTTTTACCCACAAAGAAGATGCTATTTGTAATACCTTACGGCACGTTGGTATTCCCATTCTTATGACCAGCATCACAACGGCTATTGGGTTCGTTTCACTGACAACCAGCAGCATTCCTCCCGTTTTCATCACGGGTTTGTTCATGGGAGGTTGTGCAGCGCTTACCTTTATTATCGGCATGACGCTTATACCTATACTCCTTTCCTTTGTCCCATCGTATAGGTCTATTGATGCTGAAAATATAGTATTATCTGAAAATTCTTTGGCAGAGAGGCATGACAGAGAACGGGGCTTTGGACTGCTTCTATCTGGATTAGGTCGTTTTATCGTAAATTACAAGGGATATGTCCTTCTCTGTGGTCTTGTTGTGGGTTTATTCTTTGTGTGGGGTATCTCAAAACTTCAGGTGGAATCCGACCTTATGGCCTCCTTTCCAAAAAATAGTCAGATTGCGAGAGATAATGCCTATATCGAAAGTCATCTCATGGGCTTGCTGCCTGTTGAAATCGTTGCTGAAGCAACGAATAGTATCAGCATATTTCAGCCAGGCATATTGAACAATCTGGTAGATCTCCAAAAATATCTTCACGGAATACCTGAAGTGACTGGTTCACTATCTGTGGCAAATTACATCCAGAAAACGCATCAATTCATGAATGATGATAAGCCACAATATTACTCTATCCCGGATACAGAAAAAGAGTCTATGGATTATGTAAAACTGGCTTCTGTATATGGTGATAAATATGTCAATCGTCTGTATACAAAAGGAAATACTGATGCAAGGATATCAGTCCGGATGAAGCAGGTTGGCTCGAACCGATATCAGGCAGTTATAAAATCGATAAAAGAATACATTCACAGACATCTTGATACAACTGCGCTGACATGGCATATCACAGGGATAGTTCCCCTTTTGATCAGTGTTCAGGATAACATCCTTCGGAGTGAGATACAGTCCTTTTCCCTGGCCTTTTTGCTGACCTTTATTTCAACAGCAGTCATTCTAAAATCTGTAAAAATCGGGCTTATCAGTGTTATACCAAATTTGTTGCCCAGTACCATAACACTGGGTTTGATGGGACTTACAGGTATGAAACTTGATGCGGCAACGATCATGATTGCCAGTATTGCGCTGGGGATTTCTGTCGATAACACGATCCACATTTTTTATCGTTTTAAAAAAGAAGTGTCTGTTTCCGGAAATGCTTCAAAGGCAATTTGTCATACATTACAAGGGGTTGGAAAAACAGCCCTGTTTACTTCCTTATCAGCGGCCGTTGGGTTTATGGTTTTTTCTTTTTCAAGTTTTAAACCTGTGCAATATTTTGGCATACTCACAAGTGTAACGATGTTAAATGCAATCATATCCGACTTATTTATATCTCCGAGTTGCCTGATGCTGTTTAAACCGAAGTTTTAACCTAATGCAAGGGAGGTTTCAAACCTTCCCCTGCAAATTTTATAAAAAAGGTAATTTTCCCATGATACAAACAGGAATAGAAACCAATAAAAATAATACTTCAATAAATCCTGGACTTTTCACCAAGTGTGAATTCAACAGATTAGACCGGCGACCTGATCAAGCCATTCTTCAGGATGCAGAGTGGTTTGGTGTGTCGGCAGATGAGTGGGTAAAACGGATAGTATCAATTCACTTTGACCCTGTTATTGGTTCGCTCTACTGGCTTCAAAAGGAGAAGGAGTTAGGTATCAATGCGAGGAAGGATATCTCTTCTCTGGAAGATCTGCATATCCTGGGACCGATGGAGGAAGAAGACCTTCGGCGTTACCCGATAGAATGTTTCATTCCAAAAATTCATCTTGAAAATAAGGAACAACTCATATTAGGGGAAACGGCAGGAACAACCGGCCTTCCGAAAGTAACGGCCTATTTGAAGAGAGAGTTTTACGTTACATTCGTGGATTGGTTCCGGTATATCGCAGAATACAGGGGATTTCCCCGGGGCGCTCATTGGCTATGGGTAGGTCCCAGTGGCCCTCACATTATAGGCAAAGCCGTTGGTCCTGTAGCACAGAGTATGGGTAGTATGGATCCATTTTCTATTGATATGGATCCGCGATGGGTAAAGAAACTAAAGCCTGATTCTCTGGGATATAAGAGATATCTTAACCACATTCTTGAGCAGGCGCTGGATATACTGAAACGACAGCGCATCGAAGTAATTTATTCGACCCCTCCCCTGCTGCTCAGATTGGCTGAGGAAATGAATTTTGCACAAAGAATGCAGATTCGCGGTATTCACTATGGCGGGGTTCCCATTGAACAGGAGCAACTCAAAAGATTCCGAAGTGAACTTTTTCCATATGCTGTCCACATCGCTGGTTATGGGAATACCCTGTTTGGCCTGTGTATGGAAATTGATGAATCTTTGAATGGTAATCTGGACTATTATCCTCCCGGACCTCGCATGGTGTTACAGATCGTTTCAACAAGAAACGGTATCCATCCTGACCGGAATCGTCTTGACCATATGGTTAACTATGGTGAAAAGGGTCAGGTAGTGTGTCATCGGCTTGACGTGTCCTTTTTCATCCCCAATATGTTTGAAAGGGATGAGGCTATACGGATTGCGCCCACCAAAAATGCACAGTCCCTCGGTATTTATCAGGACGGTGTCAGAAATCCATCGCTGTTAAACGGATTAGAAGCAAATGCAAAGGTAGGGGTGTATTAGTATCTTCCAGAAATAATTTTGACATTTTTAGCAAAAATTCAATGAAAAATGAAAAGTGTAAATTGAAAAATGCAAAATAAACTTTGCAATTTGCATTTTTCACTTCCGACTCGTTCGGGTTGGGAAAAGGCATTCAAAGGAAGATAAACTTTGTAAAAACGTACCAACTATTTAGGTTCAATCGAAGACAATTTAACCAGCAAATGAATAAATTTTTTTAGAAGAAGGATATTATGAAATTATCAGAAACTAACATTGAACTTCTTGCACCTGCAGGCCGCTGGGAGGCGTTGACTGCAGTAATCGATGCCGGTGCCGATGCAGTATATATCGGCGGTAAGCGCTTTAATATGCGGCTTCACAGGTCAGATTTCAATTTTACAGACGAACAAATCGTAGAGGCCGTACGATATACCCACTCAAAGAACGCGAAACTGTACATTACCGTAAACAATCTTCTCTGTAATGATGAGATGAACGCAGCGGGGCATTTTCTTAACTTTTTGAGTGAAATTCAGGTAGATGCCATTATCATCCAGGATCTGGGTGTTTTAAATCTGATCAGGAAGATGGGCATTCCCACACCTGTCCATATCAGTACAATGATGAATATCCATAATATTGAATCCGCATTAACACTGAAAGAATTGGGAGCAAGCCGTATTGTTACATCCCGGGACATTTCCCTTGACCAGGTGAAGGAGATACAGGAAAAGGCCGGAATTGAAGTTGAGTATTTTGTGCATGGCGACTTGTGTGTTTGCCAGAGCGGGCAATGCTATGCCAGCGGCGTGCTTTTTAGTAAGAGCGCAAATCGCGGCGAGTGTATGAAACCGTGCCGTTGGCATTATACCCTTGTAGAAAGTGTTTCGGGACAACCCATAGGAGACCTGCCTTCGGGTCACTTACTGGCTATGAAGGATATGTGCCTCTTAAGACATATCCCTGACCTTATCCATGCGGGAGTATGCTCCTTAAAAATTGAGGGGCGCATGAGACATGCTGATTTTCTTAAAGAAGTTGTCGGCATCTATCGTAAGGCAATAGACACCTATCTTGATAATCCTGCTGCTTATTACATGGGTTCTACAGAGTATGAACAACTTTACAATCATCGGGTACGTGAGTTTACTACATCAATGGCATTCACACCGGCGTCTGCATCTCTTGTCGATATCTCAGGGAGTCGAGAACCCCTCTTCTTAAGTCGTGCAGCAAAAGAAACGTCTCTTACAAAAGAGGATATTTATAATGACCCCTTTGAATTGCAAATCGCAGAAGATACCGGAAAAGAAAAACCAATTAACTTTCAAACAGCAAACTCAAATAGAGATAATCCACTATTATCAGTAAAAATAAGCTCTATGAACGCCCTGAAGTTGGCGTTGGATGAGGGTGCAGATCGTATCTATATTAGTGGAGAAGTTTCACCGTTGAAAAAAGAGTTTTGGACAAAGACATCGTATAAGGAGGCATGCAAGAGGGTCCATGATGCTGGAAAAACTATTGGAATAGGCACACCCCGCATAACTACTTCCCGTGAGATGGCTGATATGGCATGGCTATTTGAGCAGGCTGCATCATTCCATGCCGATTATGTACTTGTTCATAGTCTGGGTGCAATACGTCTGGCAAGGAAATTCGGATTAAATATTCTGGGAGACTATTCGTTAAACGTCCTTAACGTACAAGCTTTAAACCTTCTGGAAGAATCAGGGGTTTCCGGAATCACAGCCGCCCTGGAATGTTCATATAAACATTTGAAACAATTCTCTGGCAAAGCGTCATTACCCGTGGAATGTGTCGTTCATGGACCAGTTCCCGGTATGATACTCGAACACTGTATCCCGGCTATGGTGACCTCTAAATCACACAAAAAAGATCATTGCAGACAGGTGTGCCAATATATGGGATACGCACTCAAGGACGAGCGTGGAGAAGTACGGCCCATCGAAAATGATCAGTACTGCAGGACTCATCTCCTGTTAGCAAGAGATATCTGTGTATTGCCATACCTTCATTCATTTGTACAGGCTGGCATAAAAGTGTTGCGGATTGAGGGACAGTATTATGAAGATTCCTTGGTAAAAACCCTGGTTAGCATGTACCATAAATATTTAAGCATATATGCAGAACACCCCGGTATTTCATTACCGATACAGGAGAGTGAATGGGATATATTAACTGAAAATAGTCCAAGGGGATTTAATCTGGGTGGCTATGTACAGGATATAACCCACTCAAAAAGTACTGCTGAGGTAATGAAAAGTATCAAACAGTAACGAATTAAATATATCCGGAGGAGAAATATAGAATGTTAAGCTATAAGAAAATAATTCTCTCATTATTTTTTACGAGGATAATAATCCTTCTTCTTTTGGCGTCTTTTTTTTGTTTCGAATTCTACGTTTTGCTCGTCCACCATTTTGAAGGCAAGAGAGATTTAAATCACTTATCCGGCAATTTTCCACAGAACAGAGAAAAATTGTGCCAGGAGGAACAGAGGGACGAATTCAGTTTTGCAATTGTGGGAGACACTAAAGGCACCGGGACATTTGAAAAGATTGCTAAAGAATTGCGCAATGAGCCATTGTCTTTCATCGTTTTTTTGGGTGATTTTGTTCATAAAGGCACCGAAGGTGAGCACAACTATTTTCAAGCTGAGTATATAAGCGAATTTTCTTTTCCTTTCCCATCGTTTTTTGTCGTAGGAAATCACGACGTTGACAGCAAAAATTTCCCAATATCGAGATTCGAAGAAGTCTACGGTCCCAGTATTTTCTCATTTGAATATCAGGGGTGTCTCTTTGTTGTTCTCCGCATCCTGAACAACCCTTACCCGAATAAGGAAACTCTTCGGTTTTTAGAAAAGTTAATTTCAGAAAAGGCTTCATCCCATTACAGGAAGACATTTGTTTTTATGCATATCCCGCCTCCAATATCATCAGACTTCGATGCCAGATCGTTTGAAGGTTCTGAAGAGCTTGTTTCTCTCATTGAAAAACTGAATGCGGACTACGTAATAGCAGGTGATTACCATGGATATGCAAGAATTACCAGGAAAGACACCGTATACTTAGTGACCGGAGGAGGGGGAGCGCATCTTGAAGAAAAGAAATTCGGCTGTTTCCATCATGCATTGGTCTTAGGAGTGACAAAAGACAGTGTTTCTGAAAAGATACTCGTTGTTAACAGAGACGAAGACCTCCAGGACAGGATTGAAAGATTTGCATTAGCAGGCATGTATCCCTGGTTAATGAACAATTTGTTTGCTGCCTCCTTTTTAAACATTATTTTACTGACAATCTCAATAGCATTGCTTAAACATATCTGTCAACGTTTTAAACGTATTTTTGTATAGGTTTCATTATCTGATTGCAGCTCCGCTGCAGGAATATTGTATCAACCATGACAACGAACCATATCGGACCTGATGCCATTCTTCAGAAGAAGCTGGAATATCTTATTCCATGCGTTTACCATTTTTATAAAAAGCCGATGCAGATCGTCAGGGGGGAGATGCAGTATCTGTTTGACCATACGGGCAAGCAGTATCTTGATTTTTATGGTGGAGTGTCTGTGATGAACGCAGGACACTGTAACCCCGAGGTTGTGGAAAAGATCTGTGAACAGATCAGAACGCTTCAGCATACCACCGCCATTTATCTCACCCAGCCCATGGTCGACCTTGCAGAAAAATTGGCGCAGATTACCCCTGGTTCATTGAAACGCTCTTTTTTTTGCGCCAGCGGGTCAGAGGCCAATGATGGGGCAGCACTTCTTGCCCAGTTATATACAAAAAAAAATAAATTTGTCGCCACCCGGCAGGGATTGCATGGCCGTACAAAGCTCACCATGAATCTTACAGGACTTCCGATGTGGAGAACCGATCCCAATCCTCTTGGTGATATTGTTCATATTCCAGGGGCATATTGCTACCGATGTGCTTATGGACTTATGTATCCGCGCTGTGATTTACAATGCGCAAGGTATCTTGAGGACGTTGTTAAAAGTGGCGATTTTGCAGCCTTTATTATTGAGCCTATTCAGGGCAACGGTGGCATTATTACACCCCCGCCGGAGTATTTTACGATAATTCGGAAAATTCTCGACAAGTACAATGTACTCTTAATAGCAGACGAAGTGCAGACAGGATTTGGCCGAACGGGAGAGATGTTTGCTATTGAACATTGGAATGTTGTGCCTGACATTATGACTATGGCCAAGGCCCTGGCCAATGGTACTCCCATCGGTGCCTTTATAACGAATGATAAAATTGCTTCATCTTACACACGTCCCGGCGCTTCCACGACTGGCGGCAATCCCGTATCAGCTACGGCTGCGTTGGCGACGATTGACGTTATTGAAAGATATCAACTCGTGCAAAGGGCAAAAGAACTTGGAAACTATTTTAAAGGCAAACTGATTGAACTGCAACAAAGGCACAAACTTATGGGGGAGGTGCGCGGAAAAGGACTAATGCTGGGTGTTGAACTGGTCAAAGAAAATAAGATTCCTGCAACCGAAGAAATAGACAATATCCTCGAAGATTTAAAAGATCGTGGCATTTTAGCAGGGAAGACGGGCGTATCACGGAACGTGCTTACTTTCCAGCCTCCTTTGGTGATCACGCATGATGATATAGACCGCGTGGTAGAAGCTTTGGACGAGATACTGTGATAGATGAAATATTCTAAAATAATAACTATCGAGACTGAGAATAAAGTTGGAAGAACAGCAAGTTGCAATAGATTGAACTTTCTCACTTACCTCCTTAACTTCTTTTGTTAACGCAGGAAGGATTTTCGAATGAAAGACTATGCAAAAGGCAAAAGCCCAGAGATGCTCGAACCTTTTTTTCCAAATGAACTATTCAGGCATATCATAGTTTCGTGTTTTCTTGTTATAATCGAATTGGTTGCTGCCGCCTTTTTCCCATTGCCTAAATTAGTTAATAAACCTGATCACATACCCTGGCCGTTGTTGCCGGTTTATAACCTAAAACAACTCATCCAGAACGAGGCTCTTTTTATTTCTATCCTGGTTTTATGTGCCTTACTATTTGTTTCCTGGCCATTCCTGATACGTGAAAGGAGATATAGTGTATCATTTTTCAATAGTACGGAAGGTACAAATAGCAGTTATGCCCGGTATGCCAAAGAGCGCCGCAATCTGTGGCAAAGGCCCATCCCATTTATGATCGTTATTACTACTATTGTTTTCGTGATTACGTTATGTTTTTTAAACCAGTAACACTGCACAGAAGATTTCTGCCCATTTTCATTTTAATTTTCAGTTTCCTTCCGGTTAGTTGCGTCATCTATCCTGAGCTGGTGGAAAAAGGGTCAAAATCTCCCAGGTCCGAACGGTGCGGAGATTGTCATAGAGATATTTATACCGAGTGGAAGGACTCACCCCATGCCAGCAGTTTCACCAATAGTGCATTTAGGGAAGAGACCAATGAATATCAGTTTACCTTTTGTATAGGATGTCACGCCCCTGAAACCATTTTTACGAATGAAAAGATTGTACCACGTGGTGTGAACCGGGAGGAGGGCGTAAATTGCAACAGTTGCCACCTGAATGACTGCAAATTAAGTGGTCCTGCACCTGCACACGGACCACACCCCATTGCAGAAAAGAACCCATTTTTCAGGACAAGTGAGTTCTGTGGTAAATGTCATATAGGTACGTTTAAGACATGGCAGGAATCAGGTACTGCAGAGGGTAGGAAGACCTGTCAGGACTGCCATATGCCTGCAATAAAGCGAAAACTTATTCAGGATGACCCATGGCAGAAAATATATCCTAAAAGAGAGGGGAAACAGCATCTTTTCGCATCTCTGGCTATATCTCATGGAAATGAGAACCTGTTAAAATTATCCTTCATACAAGTAACCTGTTCGGAAGGAAAGATTGAAGGTGTGTTGGAATTAGAAAATACAGACATTCCTCACAGCGTACCCACAGGGGATTATGGATACAGGGAGGTTATTGTAACGACCGAACTGCTGGATAAAACAGGCCGTATTATAGATTTAAAAAAAGAAAGCCTGTTCGTTGAATTGAAAACGGCTTTACCGTACAAGGGGAAAAAATGCATTCCTTTTTGCTTTGGTTGGAGTGAGAATTCGTCTATAATTAAGGCCACTGTGATCCGAACATCCTTTCAGAAAGACCGAAATATTTTATTGTCAGAAACGATCCATAAACTTTAAATAATTTGCTGGAGTCTAAGAAGTTAAACAAAAGGATTGCCACGAGAAGGGATTTGAGAGAATATAGGATGAACAGATGCGTTCTGTAACAACACAGGTGATTGTTGAGGAGCTTGCTGACAAAGCAAAAAGGCAGCACAATGTTAACACAAACCAGGTCGTTCATGCGGCGGAAGTAAACTATAATCTTATCAGGGAAGATGGCAGCTACGGTGTCCATAAATATTAAATACGTGAAATATCTTTTCGAAACGGAGTTTCTTAGCTATTGCGTTCCCAAACAGAGTTTGGGAACGAGCGGAAAATTTCTCAACATACATTTAAGCTGGAAGAAATTGGTAAATCAACCGTCTCGGTTAACCAAATCAAAAGCAAACAAACTGATACCGGACAAGCGAGACGCTTGTCCTACCAACACCAATTCAAATACCGCTTAAATAAAATAAAAATTCTTATACAATTAAATTAATCTCCCTTTAGGGAAGGGGGACTAAGGGGGATTTAGAGGGATTAATTCCCTTATTATTTCCGCTGATACTATTTACTATGCTCAAGATATATTTGCGATTGATTTTTTCTATTTTCATTGTTTTATTGCAACCATTAGCCCGGGGAGACGATACTTATGCAATAAAACCAGATACATCCTCGTTTTCTACCGGTTCCTGCACTGACAGGTGTCATGTGAATTACATGGTCTATCACACGGTATATCAGGGGAAGGTATTCCAACATAAGACGCATTCCCCCAATCAGGGATTGGAGTGCAGTCAGTGCCACAATAATGATGCCGTTCATACAAAAACACACGGTGGTCTTATTATACAGAATAAGGACTGCTGGGTCTGCCATCATAAAAGAGACAACAAAACAATTTCAAATCCTTTCTTCATGCAGGATAAGGAAAATGCATCTCATTTCCCGATTAGCAAACCTTTTATAAACAAGGCTTTAGTGGAATCCAAGGGAGATGAGGGGTTTTTGGGTAAAACGGATTGTTTACATTGCCATGCCGATGTAAAGGATTACATAAATGGAGACATTCAAATCATCGGAATAAAGATACCGGATTGGATGTCTCAGGCAGTTTCCTGTACAGATTGTCACAAGTTGGAATCAGGCGGATATTCATTTAAACCTGTTCGGGAATATTGTATAGAATGCCATAATCAGGATTACGGATTATTGTATGATGCATGGAAAGAAGTGCTCGATAGCAAAATCAAACAATTCTGTGGAAATGATAACACTACGCGAGATTCTTTAAGGCTGATTCAATCGTATGGTATACACAATTTCCGATTATCACAAATACTCTTAAATCATGATTGAGGAATGCGTACATTTTTTTTCAGGTAAACTGAAGTTAGAAGGAGTCCTGTCATATAACGAAGATATGCAGTCATCCCCTGCGATCCTCTTATGTGCACCGCATCCCAATCTGGGTGGGGACATGGACAACAATATTATTGCGAGCATTGCGCGGATATCGGCCAACATGGGATTTGCGTCCCTTCGTTTTAACTATCGGGGAGTGGGAAATAGTGAGTGTCATGTAAAGGATATAGCCCAGAAGTTCCAGTACTGGGATATATCCTTGAATGGCGGAGACTATACTGATGCCGTTGCGGATACCCATGCGGCACTTAATTTTTTGGTTTCACAAATTGGCGTAACGCATGGAATTTTTATAGCGGGATATTCATTCGGCGCTGTCGCCGGCATGAGGGTAGGTGTAGAAAGTAAAAACGTGAGGGCATTCGCCTCCATATCGACGCCTTTTGGCCGATACACCCTGAATTTTTTACAGGGATGCAAAAAGAATAAATTATTTATTTATAGCCGGAATGACTTTGCAGCAACAGTGGAGGATACAATAAGAGGTTTTGAAGTTCTATCACCGCCCAAGATCCTGGAATTAATAGAAGATAGTGACCATTTTTACAGGGGACGGGAAGACTGTGTCTCACAAAAGGTCTGTGTCTTTTTTCAAATGTCAAATTAAAGAAACTGGAATAAGTTACAAGGAATTTCCTCTTTTTCAATTTTTATGTAACAACATGATGTAAGACAAGCATGGCCCCACCATTGCTATAATCCGTTCAACGTCAAACCATTCCCATTCATTTCATTCACCCCACATCCCACAAATCACCTGCATACATCCGAAATACATGGTAGGCGACGCCTACCCTACCTGTTCCCTTTCCCACACAAAGGGACGTTGAATATATGGGAATAACAGGCGATGAGCGTCTATACCTTCAAGAAGACTGAAAAGTGAGCGAGGTGTGTAACTCATGGACGTTTAACTCCGAGAGAGCGGCATAACGTTGCGATAACCGGCACTTGACGGCGGCGGGTCGAAGTGGTAGCGAAGGCGCAACGCGGTCAAGCGTCCGTGTTGGTCGCACTGTTAGCGCCTTCGAGAGTTCTGACATACCCAGCGACCAACGATGTTTAGTTTCCACAATGGGTGAAATCGAGCGCGACACAAGGCTCGTTGCCAATTACCCATGCATCGTGCCCAGGACCCACTTCGAATGCCTCTCCGGGGCCGACTTCGCGTTCGATTCCATTAGCGTCCTGAATCAACATACGACCGGAAAGAACGTACCCAACATGATTTTCTGAGGGGCGAGCAGTTTGCATCCCGGCGTGCAGTGACCATCTCCAGCCTGCTTGGTAGGTGCCAATACCTATTATTGCGGAATGAAGTCTCGTTTCGGATCGTGTACTTCCATCAAGAAATACTTTCAAGTCCTCGCTGTTCGCTACGTTTTCGGCAACTACTTCCAATCTGATGGTCTTTCCAATTTCCGGCATTGTGGCCCTCACCAGTGCGGCTGCTAACATTGATTATACAGTCTATATAAAACGGCAAACACAGACTGTTTCAATATATAAGAAGTTGTCGTGCCTTCTTATAACGCATTGTAACTTGTTTTTTATAAAGCTTTTGTGTATGTTTCTCTAATCGCCTGTTCCGGTTTATACAGACTGCATAAACCGACCTTCAACCTGTCGACGGGACTTCGGACACCATGACCGCCTTTGTTCAAGACATGGGTGTAGATCATCGTTGTGCTGACATCTTTGTGGCCAAGAATCTCGTTGCAGGAAAAGTCAATGTCCTGAACCCGCAAGCGCGGACATTCCATCAGGCGCAGCCCAGCGCCATACATAAGTGAGGACATCAACCAAGAGATTCACGAAGACAGTCCAGTAGTTTCGGCTTATGACCCAACTTAGAGACGTCTGCTGGATGCTCGTCTGCATTGCCAGAATTTTTTATTATGGAGCAAGCTTGTTGCACAGGATTCTCTCCTTTGCTAACAAAGTCAAAAATTGATTGTACCTTTTGTGGCATTGCCTTGTAAAACTTTTTTGGGCAAATTTATAACCTAAATATTAGCATTATGCCTTGCCTAGGGTCTTTTTGCCGGGCTTCCATTCAACCGGACAAAGCTCCCCTGTCTGTAATGCTTTTAATACCCTGAGAATTTCTTCGACACTTCGGCCAACACCCAAATCATGGACTAATTGATACTTGAGTTTTCCTTCCGGATCAATGATGAATGTGCCTCTTAAGGCAATACCCTTCTCTTCGATGAGCACACCATACTTTCTCGAAACTTCTTTTGTCATGTCACTGAGCCAGGGAAAATTAATCTTTCCAAGTTCCTTTAACCATGCCTTGTGAGAAAATACACTGTCAACACTTACCCCGATTACTTGCGCATTCAATGTTTTAAACTCACTGTCTCGCTTGGAAAATTCGGTGATTTCTGTAGGGCAGATAAATGTGAAATCCAGCGGATAGAAAAAAAGGACTACCCACTTGCCCTTATAATCATCTAAGTTTACATCCTGAAATTTTTCATCTACAAGACCTTGCAAGGTAAAATCAGGTGCATTTTGCCCTACTTTTACACTCATGCCGTACTCCTTTCTTTTAATATGTAATGATTGTTAAATAAATATTAATCCTCATTATAAAAACAAGCAAATTATTGTCAAGATATTTTTGTTTGCTTTTCTGTTTATTTTTTTATAACAAAGAAGGTTAACGCCATTACCTGAAAGACTAAAGCAAGTAATAGGTACGCATGGACATCACTATTGCGATTGAGGTAAGCAAAAATGAGCGAGCCGAAAACAAAACATTGAATAACAGCAGCCAAAATAGTTAACCATGAAGCAGGTTCATAGGTTAAAGTACGGTTTATGTTTTTTACTTCGTTTAACAAAGCCTCCAGGACAAAATCTTTTTCTTCGTATCCCTTTTCTTTTCTGGTTTTCAGGGTTAAACATTCTCTGCAAAAAAGCTTTCCGTCTTCCTGATATATCGCGCGTCCAGAGTCTATATCATTCTTCGATAGACTTCTTTTGCAATTAGCACAGAGTTTGATTTCTAACATAATTATTTAATATTTTATAAATCTCTTTCTGCTAAATTGTCACACCACGAGCAACGCATATTTTTATTTGAGTCCGTATCGGTCCAGCTTCCGGTAAAGGGTACGTTCACCAATACCAAGCAACTTTGCCGCTTCCTCTCTATTCCCTCCGACTGTCGTCAAGGTGTTTTTGATAAGCTCCCTTTCGGCCTCTTCCACAGTCATTCCCGCCACTAAAGTTGGGGAATGAGATACTTCATTACTTCGCTGAAGTATGTGGTCAGGTATGTCTTCAACGCCCAAAATATCTTTCGTGCTTACAACTACCATACTTTCGATACAATTTTTTAGTTCCCGTACATTTCCTGGCCAGGAATATTTATACAAAATTTTTCTTGCCTCGGGTGAGAGGTACAAGATTTTTTTATTGTGCATCTGTGAATAATCCCGGAGAAATGCATCAATGAGCAAGGCAGTATCCTCAAGCCTTTCCCGAAGGGGTGGTAATTTGATGGAAACGACATTCAGTCTGAAGTACAGGTCTTCCCTGAATTTTCCTTCTTTTATAAGTTTTTCCAGGTCTTGATTCGTAGCAGCAATCAAACGGACATCAACCTCGATCGATTCGTTGCTACCAATCCGGGTAATCACACCGTCTTCGATTACACGTAACAATTTAACCTGTGTAGAGAGTGGCATATCGCCAATTTCATCTAAAAATAACGTGCTGTGATGAGCACATTCGAATTTTCCTTTCCGTTGGTACAGGGCTCCTGTAAAAGCGCCTTTTTCGTGTCCGAAGAGTTCACTTTCAAGAAGATTTTCCGGAATGGCGGCAGAATTTAAAACAACCATTGGATGATTCTTCCGGGGACTGTTGTTGTGAATGGTCTTCGCAATAAGTTCTTTACCGGTACCGCTTTCGCCGGTTATCAGGACAGTAGCAGTGGTACCGGAGATTTGTTTGACGATGTTTAATACCTTTTGCATCTTTGGGCTATTGCCAATAATGCCAGAGAGTCCGAACCTCTCGTCAAGTTGTTTATGAAGTTCCCTGTTGCTTCTTACAAGCCCTTGTTTCTCAACGAGTTTACCCACTTCTGCACGCAAATGGTTAATATTAATAGGTTTCAAAAGGTACGTGGCAGCTCCCTTCTGCATGGCATCTACCGCCGTTTCAACCGTACCATACCCTGTGATTAAAATGACCTCGGCTTCAGGCAATCTTTCCTTTGTTGTTTTGAGTATTTGCAGTCCATCGATGTCATGCATAATTAAATCAGTTACAACAATATCCACCGCGCCTGTTTCTATGGTCTTTAATCCCTCTTTTCCACTGGTAGCAACGAGACATTTATATCCCACCTTCTGCAATGTCTCTGCTGTTGCGATTGCATGTTCTTCCTTATCGTCAATAACCAGAATAACGGTATGGTTTGTCATCTCTTAATAAATATTTAAATTTATAGGCAACTTTATAGAGAAATTGGTTCCTTTACCCTCTTCGCTCTGAACGGAAATAATCCCTTTATGTTCTTCGACAATACGTTTTGTTGTCGGAAGTCCAAGACCGGTACCCGTCTTTTTGGTAGAAAAATAGACCTGAAATATCTTATCGATAATATCTTTTGGAATACCAACCCCCGTGTCTGTTATATCTATTTGTATATATTTTTTATTTCTGGATGTGCGAATCATGAGTTCCCCGCCATTTTCTATAGCCTGCTCTGCATTGATGATGACGTTCAAAATCGCCTGTTTTATGAGGTTGCTGTCTATACGACAGGAAGGGAGATGGGCATCGTAACTTTTTAGTATTACAATATTCTTCTGTTTTATTTCTGGGGTAACAAAATCAACCACCTCGTCTATAACCTCGTTGACATCGCGATCTTCCAGTTCCAGCTTTTGCCCCCTGGCAAATCTGAGAAAATCATTTAATATCTCCTCCAGCCGTTGTACTTCTTTCTGCAAGGCCTCTATCTTTACGTGCACCTTTTTGCTGTTTTTTCCTTTCATACTTTGAACATCTTCCATCAGGAGTTGGAGATTGATATTGAGTGTACTTAACGGATTTTTAATTTCATGGGCAAGTCCTCCTGCCAGTGTCCCCACAAAAGCTAACCTTTCGGAGAGCATCGCTCTTTTCTCTAATTCTCTTGTCTTATCTATAGCCCTTCGTAGAGAGAAAAAAGCCATTGGAATAAGAACGATAACAGCTGTTATCGCACCAACCAAATACTGATTCACAATCCTCGTAACCAAAAAAATAAGCCAGGAAGACGGTTTAGTTCACTTTCTTCCTGGCTCAATGATGTTTTTATATATGTTTTAGGAATTAACGCGGGTTACTTTCTGAGCTTGCAAGCCTTTTGCCCCTTCAACGATATCAAACTCCACCTTTTCTCCATCTTCCAGTGTTTTAAATCCTTCACTTGTGATATTTGAATAGTGAACAAAAACATCCCCTCCACCTTCTTGTTCAATAAAACCAAACCCTTTTTTCGCGTCAAACCATTTAACTTTACCTATTGCCATATATATTGCTCTCCTATGTGAATAAATACAACTTAAAACAGTTAAAACATGAACATTCAAACTTGTTTTTTATCCTTTATGCCTTCTTTATCCTCCCTAAAAGAACCGAAAGATAAGTGACAAAAGTTTTATAATTTTTCCCTTCAACTCCTCCTTTTCGTAAATATTTTCAAATAACATTCCACTTAACTAAAAAGGCTTTTGGTAGTTCTGTAAAGTTTCAGCCCTTTACACACTTGAAGGTTGGGGTTGTCCTTTTTCTTTAAGGGCGGCTTTTCTGCTCAATTTAACCCTTTTTTGATCATCTATTCCAATTACTTTTATCATAATCTCCTGGCCTACCTGTACGACATCTTCCACCTTTTCAACATAGCCATCAGATAATTCAGAAATATGTACCAAGCCATCGTGCCCGGGAATAATTTCCACAAAAGCGCCATACTCTTTTAGAGAAAGAACTTTTCCCTTGTAGATTTTACCTACCAAGACTTCTTCAGTCATACGCTCAATCCATTCTTTAGCCTTCTGCGATGATTCGGCAAGTATAGAAGAAATAATAACAGTACCATCGTCCTGGATCTCTATCTTTGCACCAGTCTCTTCCTGTATTTTTTTAATATTTTTACCACCGGGACCAATGACCATGCCAATCTTTTCAGGATTAATCTTTATATGAACTAATTTCGGCGCGTATACAGAAATTTCCGTCTTTGGTTTTTCAATAACTTTTGCTAGTTCCTGGAGTATATGAAGCCTTCCTTCTTTGGCTTGCGCCAGAGCATCTCGCATAATTTTTTCTGTAATCCCGGCAATTTTGATGTCCATTTGCAGTGCGGTAACACCCTTTGATGTCCCAGCAACTTTAAAATCCATATCCCCCAGGTGGTCTTCTGTCCCTAAGATATCCGATAGGATGCACACATTTTCCCCTTCTTTCACTAAACCCATAGCAATTCCAGCAACTGGCGCAGTGATAGGAATACCTGCATCCATCATAGAAAGGGTTCCACCGCAAACTGTGGCCATAGAGGATGACCCGTTAGATTCCGTAATATCAGAGACCACCCGAATGGTATAGGGAAACTTATCTGGGGGGGGGACTACTGCCTCCAATGCTCGTTCTGCCAAAGCCCCATGTCCGATCTCCCTTCTGCCTGGTCCACGTAATGGTTTCACCTCACCAACGCAAAAAGGCGGAAAATTATAGTCCAGCATAAATTTCTTTGAATATTCTTCCTCAAGGGTGTCTACTTTTTGTTCATCCATAGTAGTACCCAGAGTTGTTACCACAATAGCCTGCGTTTCACCTCTGGTAAATAAAGCTGAACCATGGGTTCTTGGCAGCATTCCTACTTCGCAGGAAATAGCTCTGATATCTTTTAACCCCCGTCCATCTGGCCTCCTGCCCTCTTGTACTATTTGATCACGAACTGCAATTGTTTCAATCCTTTCAAAGATCGTCTTGATCGTTTTTTTCGCAGGAGCTCCTTCTTTCTCCGTACAAAATTCATTGATAATCTGATTGAGTATTTCGTTTAAGGCCTGTTTTCTTGCTTCTTTTCCTGGCGTTTGATTCTTTTCTAATATCTGTGAGTAGTATTTCTCTTTAATTTCTTCCAGAAGAACCCTATCTAATTTTACAGGGGGAATTGGCTGTTTTTCTTTTCCGCATTTGGCCAAAAGTTCCTTTTGAAGTTGTACGATTTCTTTGATAAAGGCGTGCCCAAACATGATGGCATCCACCATCCGATCCTCCGGGACATCCTTGCTGGATGACTCAACCATCGTAACGGCTTCTTCTGTTCCTGAAACAACAAGGTCTATAGTACTCATAGCAAGTTCAGAATGGGTGGGGTTGATAACAAATTCTCCATCGATTTGGCCAACCCTTACAGAACCAGTAGGCCCACAGAAAGGAATGCTTGACACAGATAAAGCCGCAGACGCGCCTATCATGGCAAAAATATCGGGATCATTTTCTTTATCTGCCGAAAGAACCATTGACATGACCTGAACTTCGCGAAGATATGTTTCTGGGAAGAGGGGTCTGATAGGACGATCTATTAACCGCATGGTTAATATTTCCTTTAAGGTGGGTCTACCTTCTCTCTTAAAGAAACCACCGGGGAATTTACCGGCTGCATACGTCTTTTCTCTATAATCGACCGTAAGAGGGAAAAAATCAGCTTCTTCATTTTCTTCTGGAGCAGATACTGCCGTAGCCAGCACCATTGTATCTCCATACCGAACTAACGCTGCACCATCGGCCTGTTTTGCAACTTTACCCGTTTCAATACTGAGTATTCTTTTGCCGATCAATCTTTCTACTTTACAATATGCCATTTAACACCTCATGCTCGTTTGTTTCTCATATCTTGTTTTTGACCAGCAATAGATATGATCTTTTTGAAATTTTTATACATTTTCAATAGGTCTATAGGTTCCTCCTAAAATTTTGTTTTATTTCCTTATACCAAGCTTACTGATGAGCTTCTTATACCTTTCGTTATCGTTGTTTGATAAATATTTCAGTAGTGCAGATCTATGTCCAACCATTTGAAACAATCCCCTGCGGGAAGTATGGTCTTTTTTATGTTCCTTTAAGTGGTCACTTAAATGATTGATTCGCTCTGTAAGCAACGCTACCTGTACCTCCGGAGAACCTGTATCATTTTCGTGAACCCTGATATCTTGAATAATCTTTTGTTTTACTTCTTTACTTATCATTACACCAATTCCTTACAAAAAATGGGCCATTCAAAAACACCGATTAAAAACACGTATACAACTATCTTTAAATATAGTTAATGTTCTTATTTTTCTATTAGCTAACAAATATAGCAAAGCTTCACTATTTTTTGCAACAAAAAAATTTATCAAACCATTCTATAACCTTATAACCAGGCAATCTATTTAAATTTCTCTTCGCCATACTCCCCCTTCTGGCCCGAAGTTACTTATTATAATGAACACTATCTTATTCGCAGAGTTCGTTATAGTTTTTCTGCTATAAGTTTAAGCAGTGTTTCTGCATCGTCCTTGCCTGGAGAAAGGAATGTCATGCCAAGAATATTTGTTTTTTGCACACATGATGTATAGCGTAACGCTTTGTCCTGAAAGGTATGAATCATTCCTTCCGACAATTCCTTTTCACCCCACGACCTCCATAGTTTCACCACATCGTCAAAGGCACGCCTTGCTGTATCTCCGTCAGGATATCGTATAAGCATGAGCTTCAGGGGATCTGTGTTGGCATTGGGTTTATATTCTGCCATAACAGCATCAGTTTTTTCACTTAAATAAAACACATTTTCCTCAATAAAATTGTCAGAAATATATATATTATCAAGGATAATTTTTTTATGGAAGAATCTTGGACTTTCCTGAAGAAGATATTGACCAGGAAGATAATTCATTATCGTGGGCAAAGCTACCTTTTTATAAGGCATTAAATCAACTATGGATTTGCCGATAAAAATAACTTCCTCAGGTAAAACATCTCCCTCCCTCGGCTCAATCTTTATAAAGAACACCCCGCTCCAGAGATAGAGGCAGTTCTGAAATAGAGCGCTTCCATCACCCAACTTTATATCAGCACCTGCCCTGTCTTTCGTGAAAACCCCAAACGCATCGTCTGATGAATCAAACTCCCAGATATCGACAAGCACCTTCTTATCTGCTTCTTTTAGATATTCGGCATTCGAGACGCGGATAAAAGAATATGACAGATAAGGCTCCGCACCTCCATTAATGTATTCATAAAGTTTATCCTTTCCTTCATAAACGTTTGGCCCAAATACCCTTTTCCACCCTCCAATAACTACGGGAAGAAAATTATTAATAATCAAAATTTCCTTTAGACTTCTTATTTTCGTTTGAGGTTGTATTCCTTCTACAACAATTGCCGAAGTTCCCAGGACAGGACAGACCTTTTCACAAAAGCCACAACCTGTGCAAACATCCTCCCGTACAAAAGGCCTGCGGATCTCCCGTTGTTGCGCATCCACATAGGTGTTAAAATGAATGGCCTTTGTGGGTACAGGACACACCTCCTCACATACACCACAATTGAAATCCTGCCATCTTTTTTCTAATTCTGGTAGCCGTGCGTAACCCACCCATGGAATACACCGGTTATGATCTATCCGTGCCTTACCCAACGCGATTTCTCGTTTTTCCTCTAAGTCTAAACGTCTGATTGCGCCTGACGGGCAAACACGCGTACAGAGCACACAACCATAATCGCAGTAGCCAATCCTGGGGATGAGTTTGGGTGTCCAGAGACCTTCAACACCAGCCTCCGACAATGCAGGATGCAGTCCGTTGGTCTTACAGACCTTCATGCACTCTCCACACCGTACACAGAGTGCAAGAAACTCCTCTTCGTCCACAGCACCTGGTGGACGAATAAGAGAGACCTTCCCCTTGTTAACCCTCTTTGTATAGTTTAATTTTAATAAAGGTGCCATCACAGCGCCGGTTAAACCAGTCACGAGAAATGACCTCTTGGAGAGGTTTACAGCATATCTTTGTTCAGCAGGTTGTTTCAAGCGAAAGGTAATGCTGTTCTCCGGGCATACCTTCTGGCAGGTCATACACAAGATACATTCACCTTCCTTCGTTCCATGTCCATCACTGCTGATTGCACCCATCCCGCACTTCTCAACGCACAGACCACAGCTTGTGCAAGAGGATGAAACGTTCCTTTTGAATAATGACCAGTCGGAAAAGAGCGCAAGAATGGCCCCCATAGGGCAAATGTTCCTGCACCAGTAGCGCCGGAATATCACGCCAAAAAAGATTAATACAATAAATACGGAGAGGAGGATTCCATGTGCCCTGAAGAAGGGCGCATGATGGGCAAAAAGTACGTCCTGGATAAATTTATGGATGAAGGTGAAAAGATACCCGGCAAGAGGAATAGCGCTAAAATAGCCAAAAAGACCGTCGATAAGATCTATAATATAGGGATGGATACTTATTGCGTATACACTGGTAGCAATGGATAGAGGATCAAACCATCCGGCATACTGCCGGGTAAACAAGAGACTTATCAAAAGGAATGCAAGGAGATAATACTTAAACTTACGCCCGTCATAAATATGCTTCTGAGATTTCCTCCTGAGACCGGCAAGGCAGCGATCGGTAATATCGATTGTTGTTCCCAATGGACAAATCCATGCACAAAAGAAACGCCCAAAGGGAATTGTTAGCAATAGCACGACCATGGCAGGCCAATACTTCAAAATAAATGCCTTTGCGGCCATCATAGCCCCGATGGCAGAAAGGGGACTCATCCGGAGAAATATATTGGCCGAAAGGTCTCTTTCGGTAAGGGGATCTAAAAAGAGGAGTAAATAAAGAAAGATAGAAAAGGAGAGGAATTGAATAACCCTGCGTGCATAGTATGGCCATTCATGTTTGTTCTGTTTGCTTTGCATAAAATATCGAATGAAATCAGATATGAGATATTAATATAAATTACATGAAAATTTGGAACAATTTCATTCCTTTAAAACAAATCAATTCTTGTAAATATTATAGTAACAATCCATCCTTTTATCCATATTTATTCAGTAAACCTGCCTATAAGAAAAATCCTGCGTGGAATGAGAGAGTTGGGAATTTATGTGTTCCTTAAATGACCTTTAACTACCGGTTCGAAATAACTATCTCATTACAGTCTATCGGTGCTTGTAGATTGATATAAAACATCCTCAACAGCAACATCAAAAACCTGACCAGAAAGCCCCCGTTATGTTTGTGCAGATTCACGAAAACCCCATCAAATGCACGGGTAAAGGGATACGGTAATGCCGACACGCCACAAGAATAATTGGCCATAAACCAGTTTTAATGGCCGACAGTGTTTCAAAGTGTGGTGAGTGTTCACATTCGACAAAGGCCTGGCTTTTGAACTCATCCATACAGCGGTCTATACATGCATGGGACAATGTGGCGCCATGTGCATTATTATTGGTATAGAAGGACTCTTCAGAACTATCATCAGGATACCAAAACTGAAAGTTGCAATGGCTTAGGTGTTTTTCTTTAATGGACTGAACTTGTTTATAAAGTTCATTATCACCCAGCAGTGCTGCATATAAGGCAATCATCGGGAACAGGATGCTCCCACCGGTCACTTCCTGATGATAATTTTCACTATTTTGTTGTGGGTGTTCGAGTAACTCAGCATAGCTCCGTAAATTGCAGGGATATTGGCTATTTATTTGGTGAGAGAAGGTTGCTCGCTCAACGAGTTCAGAAAGCCATTTTCTAATGTAGTCATGGTTATTCTTGTCGATAATTAGCAGTAACACACAAATTGATATGTCTATGGCCTGGTCATCTTTTATTGGTGAGAATAAAGTTGGATTATTCGTAATTAGTTGTTTAACCGCACATGAAAAGGAGTGTACCTCGTTCCATATTTTTCCAAGAGTTTCAGTCTCTTTGATATCAATTTGCTGCGTTTTCCAATAAGCCCAAATGCCGCCTATGGCTAATCGACCTAATACATCAAATAACTTCAGATTAACGTCTAAATTACACGGGGCTTGAACTGCAGCCGATAAAGCATGTCGTTTATGGGTATGCGGCAGAATTTTCTTGCCAAGGTACTCGTAGCTAATTTGCCAATAGATGGATAATATAGAAAAGAATGCTGATCGGACTGACTTTGCAGTTTTAGTAGTTTTAGCAATGTATTTTCTTGTAATTTCCCAGGCATGCAGTAATGTAAGTTCGCTGGAGAGATAGGCCGATTCCAAGTTACCAGCATCACGAGCCCAGGCAAACAGTATCCAGAGACAAATATTTATTTGACGGATTGCTGTGATCTGGTCTTTGTCCTTTGTGCTTTCCGAAATTTCTGAACTGGAAAGTGATCTGATTAAGGCAGAAAAGTGCTGATAGGATGTTTCAGGTTCATCCAGTAACGCGAGCGACTTGCGCAGTTGCGAGCGGGCGTTTTGTGGCAATAAGTCTTCACGTAAAAAGTTTGATAAAATAAGTGAGGCAAGTTTGTCTCCGTTCCATTCTTCAAACGTCAGATTTTCCCGGTTGATCTGTTTTATATATCCTTCGACGAGAGGCCTTACCTCCTCTTGAATATCTCCACCAAAGCAGAGGCAAACTACAATATCTTTATCCCTGTGTTCATTTGGCAGTCGGTTAGGAGTATAAGCATCCAATATCTCATTGAGAGATGGACGAAGGGATTGAACCGCATCTCCATCCCAAGAGCTACGAGTTAAATCCCCTGGTTTGATTGAGAACAAGTAAACCTTTTCTGTTCCGCCATCAAGGCTGCCCACAGCAGCTACGTCAACTCCGTCTTGTCGGGTTCCTCTTCTGGGACGAGAATAGACATTAAGCCCTAGCTGGCTCAACAAGTCTGGAAGTACCGCGTCCAGTTCATCACGCTCTTTGAGTGAGGCCAAGTATTGTCTGATAATAAGCTTCATGCCTTTATCTTCTCCGCTCGAAAAAGCCTCAGCATATAATCTAAGTCGAAAGGATCAATAATTTCGTATCGTGGAAATTTCATTTCAGTACCGTGGCTATGCAATGGAATTTCTACTCTGTTGGATTTACCATCAGTACCGTAAATGTAATTGATCGACTTTCTGCCGTAAAGCAATACAGACTTTGAAGTCACTGACAATAAAACAGATTTTTTCTTCGCCTCCTTAAATGACTCTGACATAAGCCGAGAAAAGTGCCGTCTGTGTACATCTCGCTGTGCTTGCGAGGGATGTAACTCCGGAATTACTCCGGTTGATTTCAAATCATCCATATATTCATTAAAAATCTTAAGCGCCTTTTCAATTGTTATTTTGGTTTTCCCTGATTCACTTTCCGCTTGTTGGATTAGGAAATTTCTTATCTTGCCAGGGAAATTGAGGAGCAGGGGGTCAAACAAAAGAGTGCCAAGCTGCTGCAGTATTTCTGCATCGTTGGTAAGATGAATCAAAGAAATGATGATACTTGCAACACTTACTGGCTTTAAGAATAAATAGCCGAGGCTTTTCTTGCAAGGAAAACAATATGCACTAGGTCTATAGGAACCAGTTCAGACGGATCTATCTTCAATAGCATAATTTGGTTATGGGCATTATTAACTACTTCCTGTATACCTTCGCAAAGTACCCTATCACCCCGCAGAAACCACCTCGTCAGTAATTTGTTAAGTATATTGTTGTTCTTGCAAAGCTCTCGAATAACGCTATCGAATATACCCATTGGTATGTCATTGGGGTTGGCTATTAGCACGGCTTCTAAAAACTCAATACCTTTGGTCGGATCTTCTCGTTTAATTAATTTTTTTAAGCCATAGTCAATGTTATCCAGTGTGCCTTTGTCCTGAGGTCTAACACGCCGTAGATGATCAAGGAGAACATCCAGCAAGGCCTGGGGGAGTTCATTAAAATCAAAGCCGAATAATTCTGCCGCCGCGCGCAGAACGTAGTCGCCTTCTTGTAACAAAGCACGGTTGATAAGATTAATGATACGCTCTTCTTGTGACTTGTCGTGTTTATATAAACTGAACGCAGATTTTATGAGATTACCCAAAAGGTGATCGTCTGTCTCTTTTGTCCCAGACAATTCTAAACAGGTAAGTGCAAGTTCACATAAATTGGTGCCCTGTGGATATTGAATTCTTCCTAAAGAAAAGATAGCCCTTTTGCGAATCTCGATATTCTTATGCCCTGTAAGTCTAATGGCCTCATTGAGATAGTATTTAGTGTCAATGCGAGCCCCGGCAACAATAGTAGGTGTTAGTAAATGAGCAAATTGATCAATGGATGCTTCGATCTGATTTAGAGACTCTTTTGGGCGAGATGGCGCAGTTGCACAAAAGTCAATAAAAGGGCCGAAGGGTGTATCCGCAGCCATCTTTTGGCCTGCCTCCTTCACTAAATGAAGAACACAGTCCATAACCGGTCGCACAGGAGAATTGAGGTGTAGAAGAGCTTTTTCGAGAATGCTGCAGGTCATAAAAAAGTCATACGCAGCGTCTGACTTATTCCGCAAGGCTTTAAAAGCTGCAACGACATCAAGCAGCTCATCATTATGCATTCTTACCAGTTCATCTGCTAGATCATTACCACTTTCATGTTCGCTTAATGATTTTTCATAAACGACTTGAAGAAAATTGCCCTCTTGGAAGGCAACAATAAGGTCGTTTCTCAGAGTATTCATTTTAATTGCCTTCTTGAGTAGGATAAAACTTTCATCATGATTCAATACGACGATTGAACTCACAGATACTGCGGCAGTATCACCGCATCTTGTGGAGTGATTAGTCATATGTTATTTTGTTATTGTTTCTACTATGGATATGTCTTTTTTTATCCATTCATTTACTATTGTTGTAACCTCGACGCCTTTTTTTTTTGAGAATTTTCTTAACACTTCCATCATGTCAGGCTCGATGTAAATAGGTAAATACAATTCTGCATCTTGACGATAAAACTTACCTCGCTCACCTTTGGAAAAATCGTATTCCTTTTTCATTTATTTTCCTCCTGATATTGTTTTGATTCTTTTCTGGTTGCCTTGCGGGCAGAAATAATTCTAATTTTGCAACAGTCGGCATCCAACTGCTGGAAAGTATGTACTACAACCAACAAAATACCATTCCTGTCAATTCCAATTGTAGCCCATCGGTCTTCATATTCGCTATGCTCACTGTCGAAGACGGTTATCATTCTTGGATCAAGAAAAATAGCAGATGCCTGCTCAAAGCCGATCCTATGCTTTCTTAAGTTTATTTTTGCCTTATTAGGGTCCCAGTCGAAATAATAACGCACTTACTACTCCTATGTGCATGTATATTATACGGCAAATCCTGAAAATTAACGGTAATGTAACAGAAATGAGAGGTATAATCAAGGGCATAACAGAAGCATCTCAGTAGGGAATTTGGACAAATTCCAGAACAATTCCGGAAGACACCAGATTTCGTATGATATTGTAAGTGAAATAAGAGGACGGAGAAAACAGTAATTCTTTGAATGTATTTTTAAATTTATTTGTTCTTTAAATGACTTTTAATTACCGGTTCGAAAAATCATCTCATTACAGGCTATCGGTGTTGGCAGATTGATATAAAACATCCTCAACCGCAAGATTAAAAACCTCAAGACCCTATTAAGAGAGGTTAAAAAAAGGGCTCGGTAGAGGTTCTATTTACTGAGAAATATTTAAGAAACATAATTTTCTTGATTTCTTTAGTTATAGCAGTTATATAAACGCTTTGAGTATTTCCACCATCATACCCCTCGGAAATAGTGAATAAATTAAATATAACCTAAATCCTGCAAACAAGGCGAAGCCTTGTTGCAGGATTAGGCCAGAAATGGTAGAATCTCCAAGGGATTTCAAGGTGTTTTGAGAATAAAAACACCTAAAAGGAGGTTCACCTTTTCAATGAAGAATATAGCACAAAACGAGGAAAGAAAACAACCGAAAATCAAGACGGAGATGAATGGGAAGGGACTAACGGTACATGCAGG